>CAZUTN010000021.1:0-14880 GCA_964623365.1 uncultured Candidatus Bathyarchaeia archaeon | reverse complement strand
GCTCGACCCCGAACTCATGCTAGAAGCAGGACTGCAGAACGCGTCAAGGTATTCGCGTAGACTCAACTCGTTGATTGGCAAGTCCAGCAATTGATTTATTGCATGTTTGTCTGTTACATGCATTCCATTTTACCCAAGGATTGGAACAATCCGCGACTAGATGAGAAACGCATCCGTCATTGGTGCCGGCGGTGTCCTATCGAAAGCTAGCCACTGACAGCCTACTCCTAGTGATCATCCTGTGTGCCATCATTGCCCCTCCTCTCCTACCACTCAAGTTGAGTCTGGAATTCAGTCTCTCACCTTCCATAGGCGGAGGCGACACAGTTCAGTACACTCCAAGCAACACCACGACACCCGCAACGGGTGTCGCAAGAGTGATCGTTATCGCGGTAGAGTTTGATGACAGGACGTTCAACCTAACGATCTCCGATTTGAACGCCATATTCTTTCACCGGCTGAGTAACTACATTACGGACATATCATATGGAAAGTTGCGAATCGAAGGCACGGTTGCCGGGGTGTTTCACGCTCCTATGTCGATGTCAACCTATGGAGCTGACAACGGGCTGACCGACGGAGACCGAGTCATGGGAGTGAGGACTTTTCAACTTGCAGAGGACGCCGTGAAAGTCGCTGATCCTGATGTCGACTTCAGCAATTACGAGTATCTCATGATTGTTCACGCAGGCGAGGGGCAGGAGTCTAGTCCCAAGATCACACAGAACATTTGGTCGGTTGCCTACCTGGGCGGCGTCAGATTCAAGACAAATGAGAGGAGTTATGACCGGACAGCCATCGTACCAGAGACTGAAGGTCAAGGCGCCGACGTACTAGGCGCCATCGCTCATGAGTTCTTACATCTTCTAGGACTGCCGGATCTCTATGACATGGGCGACGCGGATAGCGGAGACGCCGGGAAGTGGGATGTAATGGCGAGAGGCTTATGGAATGGCAATCCAATGGGCTCGGCCCCGGCTCACCCCACGGCATGGAGCAAAGCCAGACTGGGATGGATTGAACCAGAACAGATTGCCGAGGTTGGTTCAGGTCAAAGCTACACTGCCTACGTCGACTCTGTTGAACAGTCCTCCTCAAATCTGAAGGCAGTCAACATCCCCTTGTCTGAATCGTTCCATTACATGGTCGAATATCGGAGTCGAGCACTAGATAGCGGTCTTCCAGACGAGGGTGTGCTCATGACCCTCATCGATCTCAAGAGAACAGGAAGAGGTGGTGTTATAACGATCATCAGTACGCATGGGGGAATCAACGACGCCCCGCTGAAACTCGGTGAATTCTATGCAAATCGCGCAGAGGGCCTATTGATCTCTACGCGATTCTCCAATGGTACTGCGTACGGAATAGACATCATAAGAGGGGAATACCGAACCATAGAAATCAAGCTGCCGAGTTCCAATACAACACTGCTCGTTGACGGAAAACCGTGCACGCCAGCTCGCAGCGGAAGAACTGCGATATTCGTCACACCAGGCGTCCACACAATAGCCGTTCCAAACGTCATGATCATCGACGCAAAATCGAGAGCGCTATTCGACGCTTGGTCCGATGGCGTGACTGAAAGTGAGCGAACTGTGCAAACGACGGCAAACGTCTCGCTATCAACGTCCTACACAGAACAGGTTCTCCTATCCATAGTGTCGAATGGGATTTCGGACACTTCGAACCCGAGCACGCTGGAGGTCAATGGCATGATGTTCTCCCTCCACGATCTCACTTCTGTCGATGCATGGATTGACCTCGACCAAATCGCAAATGTCACCGTCTTGACTGACATTGTCAGTGTTGATGAGAGTACGCGGTATCTTTTCAAAGCCTGGAGTGCCGATAACTCAAGTTCAACCACTCTGAGTCTGCAGATGTCGCGACCGCTCGAACTCGTTGCACAATTCCAGAAACAGTTCTATCTCAAAGTCAAGAGTGAATTCGGAATCCCGACCGGCGAAGGATGGTACGACAATGGGACAAGAGCGACTTTCGGTGTCTCATCCCCTCACGACATCAGCACAACCGAACGGTACGTGTTCCAATCTTGGAGCGGCTCGGACTCCAAGCAACCTGCGGCTTTGGTGATCATGGATCAGCCTCGCACCATCACCGCCCAGTGGAGACGACAGCTCTTTGCGAGAATTGCAGTCCTCGGATCAGACGGCCAGCCACTTGAGGGGGATGAATTGGTGATACGGCTTGAAGCGCCGAACCGAACAGAGATCTCTCAACCTCTCGAAGATCATGCCTGGCTGGACGACGGGGTATGGTTCGTAAGAACTGTGAAATGGATGAACGTTGACGTTTCTCCTCTGGAGCGAACCTTTCGACCCACAAACGGCGGCACATGGATAATTCGTCCAAACCTGCATACCTTGGCCACGTTTGTCACCAGTCGCATTTTCGGAAGGGGCATTTCCGATGTCATGGTTTGCCTTGAATTGCCAAATGGAGAATTGTACGTTAGTCGCACCAATCAAACAGGCCAGATAACGATCAACAATCTCCCTTCATATGAGTACTATGTGAGACTCATAAGAGACGGCGAAGTAGTCTCCGTTGCACGCTTCTACGTGGTCCAGGACACTAGACTTGACATTAGGATTTCCGACCCCTTGGAGAATGCTGTCGTAGCCGGATTCGCAGTCACTGGAATCGTGTCCTTGACATTAATCGCTGTGCCCAGCGCTCTATCGAGGTCAAGGAGGAAGCGCAGCAAACTGGACTCTGTCGCTCTGGATGAGCGTGTGTACGAATACATATTGGGTCATGCCGGCATGATATCAAAGTCCAAAGCAGCAAGAGACCTAGGAATATCAAAGGAGACGCTGATGCATGTGATCAGACATCTAAGCACGGCAACCACACGAGAAGAGCCTGACCGGCACTCCTCCTAGGGTTCTCTAGGAGAAGAATTTGGTGATACTCTGTGTCACTCAATCGAATATATCTCAGAGCCATCTCCATACATGTTGGAAGAGCGTAGCGGGCACATGAACGAAGGAGTTCGACGAACTCTTTACACCAGTTACGGAGTCAAGATGCTGCTGCGCTACATGCTGAAACAAGAGCACGAACTGGTGCCCGAGTACGATCAAAATGTTGGTTTCCGTTACCCTCAAGCTGAGCAGTTTATTGTAGGACCAGTCACCGAAACACTCTACCTGATCCGAAAGCTGTACGAGGCAGGCATCCTTCTGAAGAAATATCGGGACAAAGCTGTCGCGTGCCCTTCTTGCCTCTCTCCCGCAGTTTCGGTTAGATACCTTTGTGTTTCATGTAGTTCCTCAAACCTGGAAAAACATCGCAGTTGGCAACATCTAAAATGCGGATTCACTGACAGCGAAGAACTCTTCATGAAGGATGGTGAACGGATCTGCCCTAAATGCACAAAACCCGTCCCAAAACTAGATCTAAAAGAAGTTGGCCCTACGTTTCACTGCAAAGCTTGCGGCGAGAGTTTCGAAAAACCAACGTGGATGCACCACTGCAAGAAGTGCAAATTCAACTTCACACTGAATGAGGCTAGCTTCATTGACGTGTACTCATATGTCCTCAGCGAGCAAACGAGGCACGAACTCGAGCTAGGAGAGATCTCAATCATCCCCGTGAGCGACATTTTTCGGAAGTGTGGATTCCAAGTATCGACACCCGGCTATTTGAAAGGCAAATCCGGGGCTACTCACACGTTCGATATTCTGGGAAGAGGGATGTTTACGGCGCAGGAAAAGATAGTTGTGCTCGATTTGGCATACTCGATCGATTCTGTTGACGTCTCGCCAGTCTCGACTCTCATGGGAAAACTGGTGGACACTGACGCAGGTCTGGGGATCCTTGTAGCCATTCCGGCGTTGGATCAAACGGCAAAGAATCTGGCGGAACTGTACGATATTGAAGTAATCGAAGCTGAGACTCCTAAGGACGCCGCCGAACACGTCGAGAAGAAACTGAGGAGGCTAGTGCATGCTTCGGGATAGCTCAGAAGTGCTGAGAATTGCTGCGGATGTGTGCGGAATTCTATTATGTGAACGCCTGGGACAACAATCCGTTGTCAACCGATGAGAAAGATTCACGGTTGGTTCATGATTTTTATCGGTTACGCGTTCGGCCTGCTAGGACTTGCCATACTACTTGCCTATCTTCAGAGTTTCATCAGGATCATGGACGCTAATCCTTACGTCATACTGATCTTTGTCTGCACATTGACCCTCAATCTCATGGGCGCGTACGTTATCCATCAAAGCGCAGAGTAGCCCGCGAGCACTGGACATGTTTGCAACACCTAGCATCACAAATCTTCTTTCAATTAGGTCGCAATCGCATTCTCGGCGCCATAAGGCGCGAGGTGGAGTCGCACCCACGACCCCACGAGGGTGAAGCTAACAGCTCACCCTCACCAAAGGCTTCGAAACGACAGGGGATCCGAACAAGTACCTGACGGATATTGTCGATCACTCTGGCGCTTTGAGAACAGCTCCGCTCGCTATGTGCTCACGTCGAACGCTCAACTGTTACACACGACGCGTTATTTGGCTTCCAGGTTCTTGAACGATCAAATGTGACACAGAGTGCAGAGCATCACGGACTCATCGTCAGCACCCGAGCTGATGCCGGGCTTCGCTGTCCGTAGGCAGCTCAAGGTCACAGATCGTGCGATCATACAACTGGCAAGCTCAGTAGTTCGAGGCGACCCGATCAAGAGCCTAGTTGAACTGATAACCAACTCAGATGACAGTTATCGCAGAATGGGGATGAGCAATGAAACGTCATTTGGACGGATACTTGTCTCATTTGACAAAGAAAGGAATACCATGACGGCACTTGACTTCGCCGAAGGCATGGACGTACGCACCATGGACGAATGCGTTGGGACGTACGGCAGCGAGATGAGCGGGTTCACGAAGGGATGTTCAGTCCGAGGATTCTACGGTCGGGGTTTGAAAGAAGCAGTACTCGGACTAGGTTCAGGGAGTGTACAATCAATCAAGCAAGGATACTACCATCAATGCATTCTATACGAGAACGGGTTCTACGTAAGGAAAGAACAGAGAAGAGCGTCGCTTTCGGACTACATCGACTTGGGCATTCCTTACGCTAGGAACGGGACAAGAATCACGATCATGATTAGCAGGATCAAACGTTTGCCAAGCTTTGAATGGTTGAGCTATTCCTTGTCAAACCACGTTGCTCTTCGGGACATTATGCAATCGCAGCAGAGGAGGATTGTTCTCGCGGACGGTATGAGGAGGGAGATCCTATCATACAAGCCACCTCGTGGAGAACTCATTCTGCAGAAGCCGGGGATTCCTATCCCTGGTTACGAGGCGACAATGGATCTCGCCGTATACCTGTGTGATAGACCATTGAGCCAGGAGGGCTACACCAGAGACGGCGGAATAGTCATCAGGAGCAGGAATGTGATTCATGACGCAACCTTGTTCAGGTTTGACTACAGCCCTTACGCGACCAGACTCTTTGGCGAAGTACGATGCGATCACATAGACGAACTGATGTCGAGAGGCGATTTGGTCGTTGGCGATAAGCGCGACGGTCTAGATCCGCATCACCCCTTCACAAAAGCCTTGAGGAAGGCGGTGGAGTGTCAGCTTGAACCCATAGTAGAACAAGAGATGGCTGTGGTTGAGACCGAGACGAATCTGCAAGGCGAGAATCTGAAAAGGCGGTTCGATGCCGCATTGCATGAGGCAAATCGACTCGCCTTTCGCATAATGCGCGACTCATTTGGACATAAGAGGAACGGCGACGGGAACGCCTCATCACCGCGGAAGCAGAGAACGAGTTCTAGCGCAGATTCGACAAGTCGGGAGAAACCCTGCTTCCCGGTAGTCTTCAAAGGAATAAGACTGAGTTCCCTTCAAGATCCCCGCCTAAGAGTCTACTTCGAGAAGCTCACAGGGATCATCAACATAGCGACGAAAGCTCCATCAGTCGCAATGTATTTCCACGACCCACAGGAGAACAAAGAACTACTAACACTCATAGCCGAGCTAGTGAGTGACATCGTTTTCTTCGAACTTGCAACTATGGTTTCGGACAGCGGAGAATCTGATCGAGTCGCACAAATCTTCAGCTCTTTGAAGAATCGATATGCTCACTTGATCCACAAGAGCATTCAGAGCGAAATCACTCCAACAATTGTAGACTAGGGCTATGACGCTAAGACGCATGTCAGTTCGCCAATTGCGACCATCTTGCTGCCACGGTTCGCCAGTGCGATTTCAACGACGCCCATTGAAACTGTCACTTGAATGGAATAGTCCTTGGGGCCAGCGCTGACTGAGTCAAGCAAGTAGCGGTTCTGGTTCTTCGCATAAACTCTTATTGAATCATTTGACGAAAACGAGAGATGTAGTGTTCCGTCGAAGGCTATAGGCACCCCAACCCGCCATGTTTTGTTTGTTTCAAGAGCGAAGTATAGATTCTCGAAGTAGGTCTTCTGCCCTTTCGTAGGTGTGTCCGCCGGGGACGTAACGTAGGCAAGGAACGCGACGAACAACACCAAGAAAACGATCAACAGTGCTCCGGCGAATGTGTTCCCCTTCTTGGCTGACCTCATTTGGGTGAGCACTCTCCAGCCCGACTGGTTCTTTCAATGGGGTTAAGGCGGAATGTGTAACAAGTGAACGTTCAAAACTTAAAATACCGTAGAGACCACCTGCTCTCCGTGTGGGGATTTGTCAGAGGCCGTCGCGCGACAGCTCTCGGACTATGGCCTGAGCGACAAAGAGGCGAACATCTACCTCGCCCTCCTGAGGAGCGGCAAAGCAAGGGCAGGTGAAATCGCTCGAAAACTCCAGATCAACAGAATGATTGTGTACAGGGTTCTAAGAAAACTTCAGGAACGTGAACTGGTCAAGGCCACTGTCGAGAAACCCATGAAATTCATTCCTGTCCCGCTCGAGAAGGCTCTTGATCTGCTCATCAAAGAGACTGAAAGCAAACTCCGCCTCATGAGGGACCGGTATGAGACCGTGACCCAGGGCTGGAACAACATCCATAGAGAACCTCCAGCAACGGATGTTCTGAGTTTCAAAATAGTGCAAGGCCGAAAGCGCATCTACGATCTCCTGCTGAACATGTTCCGCTCCGCTGACACATGCATACGACTGGTCACCACAAAGAGAGATCTCGTGAGATTCCAGTATGTAGATCTTGATGACGTGCTGAAAAGCGCCTCAAGAAGAGGTGTCAAGATACAGATCGTTATCCAATACGAGGATGACAAGTTTGACATTATCGGCCACTATGTGAACTTCGCCTCGGTCAAGGTTGTACCAATCTCGAAAGCAACCCGACTATTCATAGCCGACGACAAGGAGATGATCATTACCTTCACAACGGACGATTCAATGGCCCTGAACACAAAACAGGAAACATGTCTCAAGATTCAATCAACAGAGGGCAAATCACTGGACACCCTTGTCGACATTTTCACCAACTTCTGGGAATCCGCGGATGAACTAGACATGCTGAACAACATGTCCACCAAGCCCCTCGAGGATGTCAAGACCTTGAGGACAGAAGAGGCTTTCAACAGGACTTTGGAAAGCATGATACAGAGTGCTCAATCCCAGCTAGTGATAGGGATTCCGAAAGAAGCTCCTCGAGCCTCAAAAGAGAAGATCATGACGGAAGCTTCCAAGAGAGTAGGTCAGCTGTACGTTCGTGCGTTGCTCCACGTAGGTCAAGAAGATCTCGACAGAGTCGATCTACTGTCCGGCGCGGAAACATACCACACGGAGCTGCTGCACAACATGCAGTTTGTAGTGAAAGATCAGAGTGAGATCCTGATCACGCTCTACCTTAGTGAAACCCGGAACACCACGCGTTGCAAGCATATCTGGACAAACTCTCGCCTCTATGTCGAGTCCATGACAGGACTGCTGAAGGACTTCTGGCACAAGAGCGTGACCCTGGCGAATCGAGTAGATGAACTAGAGCGACTTAGGATGGCAGTGGACTGTCTCTCCGAACTGAAGTCCGCTATCGAACGCAGCAATTGGAGAGTTGAGTTCTTTGATCCGAGCGCCTCGGGAAAGGAGCTAGGCTCGCAATTCGCTCTGCTCGCAGAAAACGCGAAAGGAGCCAAGCTTGCGGCCGAATTCATTAGAGCTGGCGACGAGCGGAATCTGGAATTCATGACATCCTTCTACGGAAAGGCTGTGAACGCAGGCGTTGACAGACTCTGCCTAGTTTCGATCCCCCCAGCGACCTCGAAAGAGCTCAGCCTAGCGCAGTACTTCAACATGTACATACTAAGCGCTCACAGCAAGGAAGAACTGGGCTCCAAACTGAAGACAATTGACAAGGAGATCGAAGAGTTCGCTGAACTCAGTTTGATACCAGCGTGACGGGGAGAAATGCTCGTACTCCCCCGCCGACGTAGTGAGTCTAGACCGTGGGCCAGGCGATCTCCAAATCATCTGCCATAATTGACCACTCTCACAGACCCGTCTTGGAGCATGTGAAATGCTATTGTGTCGCCTGACCTGGCGGCGAGCAGCTCGCACAACTTGGCACCCAGACCTTTGATGTCGAGATCCTCAGGCCTTATCATGAATCGACGTTTCAACCTCCTTGCTGGATCGCGCCAGTTCAACGAAGACCTACCTCTCTTCTCTTGCGCGCCCTTCACCGCCAAGCGACCACGTCTAGCATGTGATTGCAGGCCATTTCCGGAGCGGTCTTCATGTGATGACATTGTGCTCGGGATAGCGTTCAACGGTTCTGGTTATGAGAGTTTGTAACACACATCTTTACGAACGAGCCGTTCTCATATCACGACTGAAGTTCAGCATCAGACAATGTAGACACGGCCCTGCAGAATAGTTCGGACGCATTTGCGCGAAGATGTAACAGAAGAAACGCAAGGGTGGTTACAGTTCTCTCTTATTTCGGAATGGCATCTTGGATTTCGTGATGAAGGCTTGAAGGAGAAAGAAGAAAACTTGAAGGCTTTGAAACTCGTGCCAGGCGTTGAAGTAACCATTTCGTTGGCGGATAGTCGCGTCAAAATCACGAAGGATAAAGAACAGCCCGACGAGCGGTAATCACCATTCTCTCGCCGCTCCGGGTGTTGCCCTACATATTGTCTGATTTGGAGTCCGTGCGTGGGTACAACAACGCCAGAACGTTCTGATCGGGATATACGACCATCCCCTCATCGGTAATCCGATAGAGGCGTGCCTGATCGTCATTCTTTGTCTCCCTCATCTTCACGATTTCGATTGTTTTGACAATGTTGGTGCCTGCTTCTACCGGTCGCATGGCTACCACGCCGTGGACGGAATAGTCCTCAATCCTCTTCGATTGCTGCGTGCCAAGGTCTTCCGTCATGAGGCACGTGGCGCCTGTCTGACATAGGACTTCTATTAGGTCCAAGACCATAAGACGTCTTTCGCTATCGTCGGGATACTGGATCGTGAGAGCCGTCAATGGGTCAATCACGATTCTCTCGATTCTATTGGCTCCAACAATGTCCTTGACCTTCTTGGCCAATGCTACGAGTGAAAAGTCCCTTTTCCCGACGCTGATGTTTCCTAGCTTCACCTCCGCGGGAATGTGGCGAATCGGGGACGCGTCCAAGAAAGTGATCAGCCCGTCTCTTTCCAGCTGCCTCAAGTCCATCCCGACAAGATATAGTTCTCTTATCAGCTGCTCCCTAGTCTCCTCTAGCGAGACGAACAGTCCCTTCTCGCCATTCTTTGCACCCTTGTACAGGAACTGTCCACAGAGGATTGTCTTCCCCATCCCAGGTGTTCCCCGGATCAGGATTACTCGCCCCTTGGGGAAGCCGCCATTCACCATGACATCAAGGCCATCAACACCCGAGGTCACCCTAGGATATGCAATCGGAGTGTCAGACTCTTCGCTCATTCTTCACGGGACGCTCCCATTCAAGACGATAAGACGTGACCCAAGATCTCCCAACGTCTCTTCGACATATTTAAGACTACAGTGTGCCCAGCGTTGTCTAGCATGGCATCAATGCCGCAACTGCACTCCCTTTGGGCGATTGAAGTGCAATGGTGTCGCATGTGCGAGTCGACATTCGCCAAGTGCGCCGGGGAGGCAAAGCATGAAAGCGACGAGAAAGAATGTGCGTCTGTTTCTACTGGTCATGAGGGAGTTCGCTTCTGGCCGCCAAAAGGAAGCGTTGGAGCCCGGGTGCCGGGTGTGCTCGCGACCGATCCTCCATCTTCCAGTTCGCGAGTCAAGGGCTCGACGGCACTATTCTCCTGAGCAGGAGAAGTCAGTTTGGTGAACGAGTCTATTGGACATTCTGTCTTCATCCAGCTGTCCGTTGTGACCATTGTAGCCCATACTGCTGCAACACTGGCTCTTGCTGCCCGCGCTAGTTTCTCCAGAGCTACTTGGAGGGCTCCGTCCGAGAGGCAGTCCGTGACGATGAGGACCGCATCGTTCTTCTTCAATGCTTCACTTGGAACGTGCATGGTTCTGACATAGGGGTCGACTGATACCCGAACGTCTGATGCGAGTTCGGCTTCTATGGTCTTCCGTGTTCCGGTGCGTTTGTGGGGGGTTGCTACAATGAGTGGAACGCCGAGACGGTAGCTAACCAGCGTTGCCAGCGGTACTCCTTCTTCTGTCGCAGTGAGTACCTTAGTAATCCGTCGTCCAGCGTTGAGGTAGACAATGTGCTGAACGATGAACCATAGCAGCCTTGGGTTCATGTTCACTTGCCCGATGGCTTCAACACCGTACCTTCTCAATGTCTCAGTGACGCGCGCAGCGAGCTTCACAGCCTCGAGCAAGGAATGCCTGATCTCTCCACCGCGCTTTCCGGTCGGTAGGACGTGGCCTTTGACGTAGCGTGCTAGCACCGTGGTCGGTAAGCCTAGAAGTCGCTCCAGGTCGTTGTACGTGTAGTACTGCTTCGCTAATGCAAGTAACTCGATAACATCGAGTGCCTCTTGTATCTTTTCCACTCGGTAATGATTGCTGGTACTGGGGCGGATGATTGAGGAGGTCGGCCACTCTCCGGGGCGCATAAGTTCGGAGAGGTTCTGTGCTCTGCAGCTGCGACAACTTCTCAGTGCGCTCACCGATTCTGAATGCGTCAGTCTAGCGCCGCATGTTCCACAGGTCGGTTCAGCATCTGTCGGACCAAACTGTTCCAGCTCTTCAGATGAAACGACCCGGCTGAGCAGCGATTCGATTCTACTCATGCGCTCTTTGATGACGTGGAGTTCAGAAGACAACCCGACCACGAGATCCGTTTGCCCGTACCGTTTGTCCGTCGACCTCTAGGGTGGAGGCCTCATCTTTCTGGAGCGGTCTCCATGTGATGACATTGTGCTCGGGATAGCGTTCAACGGTTCTGGTTATGAGAGTTTGTAACACACATCTTTACGAACGAGCCGTTCTCATATCACGACTGAAGTTCAGCATCAGACAATGTAGACACGGCCCTGCAGAATAGTTCGGACGCATTTGCGCGAAGATGTAACAGAAGAAACGCAAGGGTGGTTACAGTTCTCTCTTATTTCGGAATGGCATCTTGGATTTCGTGATGAAGGCTTGAAGGAGAAAGAAGAAAACTTGAAGGCTTTGAAACTCGTGCCAGGCGTTGAAGTAACCATTTCGTTGGCGGATAGTCGCGTCAAAATCACGAAGGATAAAGAACAGCCCGACGAGCGGTAATCACCATTCTCTCGCCGCTCCGGGTGTTGCCCTACATATTGTCTGATTTGGAGTCCGTGCGTGGGTACAACAACGCCAGAACGTTCTGATCGGGATATACGACCATCCCCTCATCGGTAATCCGATAGAGGCGTGCCTGATCGTCATTCTTTGTCTCCCTCATCTTCACGATTTCGATTGTTTTGACAATGTTGGTGCCTGCTTCTACCGGTCGCATGGCTACCACGCCGTGGACGGAATAGTCCTCAATCCTCTTCGATTGCTGCGTGCCAAGGTCTTCCGTCATGAGGCACGTGGCGCCTGTCTGACATAGGACTTCTATTAGGTCCAAGACCATAAGACGTCTTTCGCTATCGTCGGGATACTGGATCGTGAGAGCCGTCAATGGGTCAATCACGATTCTCTCGATTCTATTGGCTCCAACAATGTCCTTGACCTTCTTGGCCAATGCTACGAGTGAAAAGTCCCTTTTCCCGACGCTGATGTTTCCTAGCTTCACCTCCGCGGGAATGTGGCGAATCGGGGACGCGTCCAAGAAAGTGATCAGCCCGTCTCTTTCCAGCTGCCTCAAGTCCATCCCGACAAGATATAGTTCTCTTATCAGCTGCTCCCTAGTCTCCTCTAGCGAGACGAACAGTCCCTTCTCGCCATTCTTTGCACCCTTGTACAGGAACTGTCCACAGAGGATTGTCTTCCCCATCCCAGGTGTTCCCCGGATCAGGATTACTCGCCCCTTGGGGAAGCCGCCATTCACCATGACATCAAGGCCATCAACACCCGAGGTCACCCTAGGATATGCAATCGGAGTGTCAGACTCTTCGCTCATTCTTCACGGGACGCTCCCATTCAAGACGATAAGACGTGACCCAAGATCTCCCAACGTCTCTTCGACATATTTAAGACTACAGTGTGCCCAGCGTTGTCTAGCATGGCATCAATGCCGCAACTGCACTCCCTTTGGGCGATTGAAGTGCAATGGTGTCGCATGTGCGAGTCGACATTCGCCAAGTGCGCCGGGGAGGCAAAGCATGAAAGCGACGAGAAAGAATGTGCGTCTGTTTCTACTGGTCATGAGGGAGTTCGCTTCTGGCCGCCAAAAGGAAGCGTTGGAGCCCGGGTGCCGGGTGTGCTCGCGACCGATCCTCCATCTTCCAGTTCGCGAGTCAAGGGCTCGACGGCACTATTCTCCTGAGCAGGAGAAGTCAGTTTGGTGAACGAGTCTATTGGACATTCTGTCTTCATCCAGCTGTCCGTTGTGACCATTGTAGCCCATACTGCTGCAACACTGGCTCTTGCTGCCCGCGCTAGTTTCTCCAGAGCTACTTGGAGGGCTCCGTCCGAGAGGCAGTCCGTGACGATGAGGACCGCATCGTTCTTCTTCAATGCTTCACTTGGAACGTGCATGGTTCTGACATAGGGGTCGACTGATACCCGAACGTCTGATGCGAGTTCGGCTTCTATGGTCTTCCGTGTTCCGGTGCGTTTGTGGGGGGTTGCTACAATGAGTGGAACGCCGAGACGGTAGCTAACCAGCGTTGCCAGCGGTACTCCTTCTTCTGTCGCAGTGAGTACCTTAGTAATCCGTCGTCCAGCGTTGAGGTAGACAATGTGCTGAACGATGAACCATAGCAGCCTTGGGTTCATGTTCACTTGCCCGATGGCTTCAACACCGTACCTTCTCAATGTCTCAGTGACGCGCGCAGCGAGCTTCACAGCCTCGAGCAAGGAATGCCTGATCTCTCCACCGCGCTTTCCGGTCGGTAGGACGTGGCCTTTGACGTAGCGTGCTAGCACCGTGGTCGGTAAGCCTAGAAGTCGCTCCAGGTCGTTGTACGTGTAGTACTGCTTCGCTAATGCAAGTAACTCGATAACATCGAGTGCCTCTTGTATCTTTTCCACTCGGTAATGATTGCTGGTACTGGGGCGGATGATTGAGGAGGTCGGCCACTCTCCGGGGCGCATAAGTTCGGAGAGGTTCTGTGCTCTGCAGCTGCGACAACTTCTCAGTGCGCTCACCGATTCTGAATGCGTCAGTCTAGCGCCGCATGTTCCACAGGTCGGTTCAGCATCTGTCGGACCAAACTGTTCCAGCTCTTCAGATGAAACGACCCGGCTGAGCAGCGATTCGATTCTACTCATGCGCTCTTTGATGACGTGGAGTTCAGAAGACAACCCGACCACGAGATCCGTTTGCCCGTACCGTTTGTCCGTCGACCTCTAGGGTGGAGGCCTCATCTTTTTGGAGCGGTCTCCATGTGACGACATTGTGCTCGGGATAGCATTCAACGGTTCTGGTTATGAGAGTTTGTAACACACGTCTTTACGAACGAGCCCCTTTCGTACGAAGGCTGAAGTTCAGATTCTTCGCCCAGAGAGATCGCGTGCTCACCGCATCAGCGGAAGCCATCGGTCTCGTCTCCCACTTCGAGCTGGAAACCACGATTGTCGGACAGACTACGCCGCAGTCGACGCGTCCAGTTTCACCTTGCTATCCGGTCACCTGAACACGAGGTCAAGGTCAGAAGGCGCATTAAGATCGGCAGTAACTGCTAGTTGGACTCTGACAAGTGTGCAAGGCTTCCAAAAATCTCTCTTCAACGAGCAAGTGTGTCCGGATTTCCTCATGAAACAACTTGATAGAGGAAAACGAGTTGGCCTGACAGTTGACCACTTGACTTCTGATGAGAATAATCAAGAGTAAAGACGCAATATCGGACATACTGAGCTGAACGAAGCGAGGGCGCGAAATCCTAGGAGTTGAACTTGAGGTTCAATGCCTTCTCCCGGCGCCATTCCAATCCGGCTCTTTGAGCTGCCTTGTCACTCTTTCTTGAAGTCCGCTAGAGGGGCAATTGTCTTTCTCAGCAAGATCTCGGAGTGGCCCGTGACAATGTAGTCCTTCAGTTCACCAATGACTCCGTAACCAAGTCTTTCGTACAACCTCAGGGCGTCCCTGTTGAATGATGAGACACAGATGAAAACGTTCGGTGTCTCCCTGAAGATCCTCTCTTCGGCGGAAGCTACTAGTTGGCTTCCAACTCCTCTTCTTCTCCATTCAGGAGCGACACAAACAGATTGAATGTAGCCAACGAAAGCACCGTGCATGTTGAGAACTGTAAACCCGACAATCTCGCCGTCTATCAACGCTACGTAGACTTCCCTTGAGGGGTCGGTCAGCATCTTGAG
>CAZUTN010000020.1:0-15855 GCA_964623365.1 uncultured Candidatus Bathyarchaeia archaeon | reverse complement strand
CGGTATCCCTCTGGGTTTGAAGAATGTAACCGATGGCTCGCAACAGACCCACCGACGCTTCTTAGGTCTCGCCATTGTTCTAACTATCCACATCTGTCCCTGAAGTATACATCAGCCGGATAGAGATAACCGATCCCCTGATGAGGACGACCGTAATTCCAGTAACTCACAAAGCCCTCGTGAGTGGGAAACATCCAGACCTCGTAGACGTAGGCCTTATGGAACGCCTCAATCTTACCCATCGTAGACGGCCTCCGCACACTTGCCACGATATGCTCAATCTCATTTCCACTACAGAACTCCGTGAACTCCGAAGCGCCTCCTCGTGCCGGATAGAATTGGGCTCCTCGATCCGTCAGTATCTGCTCAGGCTTCCCGTACCGCCTCACGGATTCCTCCAGAAGCGTGATGGCATGCTCCGCCGTTGGGTTATGATGAATCCTCGACCCTGGAATGAAGCGTGAATGATCATCCAAGAAGCTGATCATCCACTCATCACGTTCTGTGAGCTTGAAATCAGCCTGCCAGAGGCTGTTGCTATGCTCGCGTTGGAATCTACGCTTACCCCAAATCCTTCTAGGCCTGGAGATGGGATTGTTCAGTCCAGCATCGATGAGGATTCGATGGATCGTTCTATGACTGACAGGCGTGATCCCCTGAATCTCATAGTTTCGCAGGTATCCTTCGATTTTTGTTCGGTCCCCAATGTTTACTGCATCTCAGTTCCAAGATGAGGTTCACTGTTGACTGAGGGGTCTTGTAGTATCGGTGGGGTCTTCTGGATTTGACGCGGAGACCCTCCCACCTCTCCTTCCTGTAGACGCTCCACCATCGATCAACAGTCTTCCCGCTTATCTGCAGCGCATCTGCGATGTCCTTGACCTTCCAACCGTCCAGTCTTCTACGGATGATCCATCTTCTTCGACGCAGCACACGACCCAACATGCCCCTCTCCCAACCTTCTGCAACTATTCCTCTCTTTCACAGAGAGACACATGTGGGTAGCTAGCTCACTTCGGTCTCGCCATAATAAAGAATAAATATTCATAAACTAATAAGAGCTTCGAGGGTGAGCGTGCAGGCATATGGTCAGAGTCGTCATTCCCATTGAGAACTTCGACTACGACCGATCGGTGATCTTTCCGCATTTTGGCAGGGCTCCCGAATTTGCGGTGGTCGAGATCTCGGATGACGGTCGCATCATCTCGATGTCCTCCCAGAGAAACGTTGGCGAGCACTTTGGAGGGCACGGAGGAGCTGAAACCGTTGTCACAAGCCTAGACCCTGATGCTCTTGTCGTGAAGGGCATGGGACCGAGGGGACTCCACGCCTTTCAGAGCAAGGGGGTCGCAGTATTCACAGGCCCCGTGAACAACGTTGGTGAGGCCGTCGAAGCCTACCTCGCGGGCAGACTAAGCGGGTTGACCGAGCCCTGTAGAGATGCTCGTCACAGCCTACATGCTGTTGATAGGCCGTGCCATCAAGAGTCTGTGTGAGCGCTACCGGTACCTCGATCGACTCACAGATCGATCCTAGGTTTGGGCGATGCGCCTACTTCATTATTGCAGACACTGACACAATGGATCACCAGTGTCTGCCGAACTCTGCTCATACATCCCCACATGGAGCCGGGATCCAGGCTGCGCAGGTAGTTGTGAACCAGAATGTTCAGGTGGTAGTCACGGGCATGGTCGGACCAAATGCCCATCGCGTGCTATCGGCAGCAGGAATCGAGGTTGTCGCTGGAGTCACGGGAACTGTCAGAGATGCGATCGAGAGGTACAAGACTGGAGAACTGCGTGGGAGGCAGGGTCCGGCCGGAGGTTTCGGCTTCAGGGGAGGCATGAGGAGGGGAGGCGGTCCCGGTCGGCGTCCTGCAGAGTCATACTCGTCAGGGCCTTCGCAGACGGGCTCGTGGCGCTCCCCTGCATCTTCTGTGAAAGAAGATGGATGGAACCCTGCGCCCACCACTCAGGATGAATTGTCTGGCCTGCAAGAACGCAAGAAGGACTTGATGCGCGAATTGAGTGATCTGGAATCAGCCATAGATGAGCTGAAGCGACGTAGAGCAGGCGAACGTCCGCCCTGACTTTGGAGAGAACGCTGCAACCACTTTTCGGACAAGCCATCTTCACTGCCGGGGTTATCCTACGTCAGTCCTTTTCTGTGCCCGCGTCACGCTCGTTCACACTTGCCTGGACTGATATGCCGGAAAAACGTGAGAGCGCCTGTCTCCTATGACTAGTTCTCTACCTTCCACCAGCATGGTGGCAACTTTCTTCCTAGCGCTGTCTAGGCAGCGCCAGACTGTGCCTCTCGAAATCATCATCTTCTCCGCGGCCTCCTCTTGTGTGAGTCCGTGATAGTCAACTAGGCGGAGAGCCTCCAACTCATCGTAGGTCATCATAACAGCTTGCTTCGGACGCCCGGTCCTCGCGGTCATAGAGGGAGAGAAGTAGCTGACGCCGGGACGCATCCCTATGAGCCGGGGTTTCATCGGCCGGCCGGGGCCGCTTGCTGTTCCTGCACGCCACCGCCATCTTCCAGGCATGTGTCTTACCCACTTGTTTCTTCTGCAGATTGTCCGATGAACCTAAAGGAGTATCGATTCCGTATCATGTCGTACGGAATCCTTATATTTTGTGCAATTGCACAGATCGATCGTGAATAATATGGGCTACAGAGGATTTGGACGCGGCTACGGCCGTCGAATATCTGGAGGCATGGGTTTGGGTCCGAACCTCTCGCCGTATTGCCGCTGGTCTCCCGGAACACCAAGCAGGCAATGGATCGGGGGCGGCTTCCCATATCAGCCTACAGAGGCTGTCCAACCGATGGCGATGCAACCTCAATACTTGAGCTTGCCACAACAGTATCCTACCCTCCGGCAACCAGCGCAAGCTATGCCTTGGGGCGAACCGATCCATCCACAGCTACCGTCACAATACGGATGCGGGCCCAGTCTACCCTACTGGGCAGGGATGGGCATGCGATACCGCTGGGGAATGCAACAGCTTCAGAGCCAGTATCCGTACTGATAACACGCCGTACTCTTGCACTCAGTGCTCCGGCTTGAACCTCATGCACGACCGGACAGTGCGTCTATCTTAGACGGTCGCATGCTTTGCCGACTGTCAGCTTGCCACTTGTACTGGAGTGTAGACGAGAGACGAGACCCGGTCTGACTGAGATGGAAAGGGGAGAACCTTGGACGCACACATGTCTCCTGCCAAGCCCCACTATCGGCGGGGTTGAGCGTTCTTGTCTCAACGAGGCGAATGAGTACGGACCGCCCCTGCCACGTGGAGACAGCGTTCCTTCTCCTCATCCGTCCATGACCACTCCCGCCTCTTCCGAGGCTTCTCCCACAGCCTCGCCTGTAACCTGTTGCTTGCACCCGCCAGTATGTGCCTTTGCACACAATGTAGTCGTTCGGATCCGCAGAGTCTCTGGGCAGATCGCCGCAAGATTTAATTTTGTGCATTTGCACACTAAGCGCGGTGACCGACATGGGTTGGCGCGGAAGAGGAGGCTGGTGGGGACCATGGCCTGGCAGAGGGCCTTTCAGTCATCTACCCCCATGGGAACGACCAGGATGGCTGTACGGTCCGGGTGCTTGCTGGTGGCTTTCGGGTCGCAGCGGGCTGTATGGCGCTTGGCCGCCCGCTGCATACTATGGGCCGGGTCCGATGCGGACAGAAGATGAGATCGCAGCACTGGAGGACTCAAAGAAGAACCTGCAGGAAGAGCTGAAGGGGATAGAAGCAAGAATCCAAGAACTCAAAGCCTCGATGAAGGAAAGCCCTCGACAATAGCGCGAATCGCAAAGCAAGACCGAGCGTGATCAATGGTTACGATTCATCTCGGTCTTGAGCCATGGGATGGTATCCGTCAAAGGTGGGCCCGTGATGCGCTTGCAGCATGTAGGCTGGCTACTCGTCCGAACAATCAGGCGTCTCAACGTCTTAGATCAGCGCTTGTCTGCTTGACTTGACCCCCACGTCTCGCAGTCGAGGACCCAGTCTCCATCAGTCGCATCAATTCGTCAAGAGACTGCTGCCATTCTTTGAGCGGCATGTTCGGAAACGACCACGTTGCGTGAGGCTGATAAAACGGGTCAAGCGAGACTGTCGTGATGTCGGAGGCAAAATGCTTGAGCCCCGATAGTGTTACCCATTGCATGTAGTAGTCGATACCCATGAACAGGACAAGGTCATAAGATCCGCTTCCATCCAGTCCCTTCCAGCTTTCATCGACTAGTCTATTGGCTACGTCCACAAGCGGCATCGCAACAACCTTCTGGAATCCCCTCTTCCGGAATTCACTTGCTCCATGTGCAGTAGCGATCAGTGGGATCTGCGCAATCTCCGACAGCTTGATCGCATACTCGATCGGCGTGCTGTTCCCGAGAGCAGGTTCCACAGCTCGGCGACCGACGACCAAGATCGACCGTCTTGCCTTTGCCAGCAATCCGGTGACTACGGCCGGTTTTGTTATGGTCAAGGCCCGCGTTGGGCCGGCAATCTCTGCTTTCTGCCACGGCTCTGCTCTCATCACGACTACTCCACTCTCTTCCTAATCATCCTGGGCAATGTCGTTGGGTCCGGGATTTCGTTTTCTTCCCACCCGCGTCTTCGTATAGCCTGCAAGACTTCGTCCTTCATTGTGATGGGGATGTCCACCTCTCTCCTCACCAAGAGATGGAGATCGTCAGGCATGGCCCCAAGAAACTTCCTATGTAGATCAATGTAGTTTGCGAGCTTGACAGTCCTTCCGCGAGTGGTGTCATTCGGCCTCATGCAGAACTTGGCAGCCATTATCATAGCCTCCTCCTTGCTCTCTGCTGCGCAGAATAGATGCTCGGGCACCGGCCCACCATACACCCTGGATCCTGTTCGAGCATCGTAGACGTACCAGTCATCGTCTCGGTCCTTTCTCCCAAGCAGCATGCGTCTGTACTTTGACCCGTGGGGACCTACAATCACGGGGACTCCTAACCGCCAGAAGCCACTTGCTATCGACGCTGCCTTCTGAGTGATCGCGCCCCATGCGACGCCTACTGCTCCGACTCTGTTGTGTATGTAGTCTGCTATCTCTTCGTAGTTCGCACGAAGTCTTCGTCTTGCGAAGATGCTCGCAATCTTGATCGCGGCACCTGCTATGTGTGCGTTGGAGACGCAGGAACCAACGTTGACGAGTCCTCCGGCCTCAAAGTCGCCGGGGTAGATCTCATACGGGCTTCTACCCTCTTGGTCCTTGTATGTCGCAATTGACATGGCTGCACATCCCGACGATACGACGATGTACCGTCGCGCCGCGAACTCTGTGGCCATCTCTGCGACTTCTACACCACCTCGTGGGTAGTTTGCACATCCGACAAAGGCTACGACGCCAGGTATCTCTCCTAGGACGATCGGCCCTCCTACGCTTCGTATCTCCACATCCTGTATTGGCCCTCTTCCGACTCGAACCTTGTGCTTCTCTCCGCGTAGCTTCTTCTCGGCTGCTTTGACGATGAAACTGTGCACCTGTACATGATTGGGGCAAGCACTCTCACAGCGGCCGCATCCTATGCAGAGATCGTATAGATCGGCGAGGGCCTCAAGGTTCCCTTTGGCCGCTTGTGCCATTGCGGTGGGCAATGGCAAATCATTAGGACAAGCGCGTCTGCACTCATTGCAGCTTGTGCATTTCTTCGCGTCCTGGATCAGCTTGCGAACGTCAGGGATGACCTTGAACTTCTTTCGTTTGGGGGCCACAAGCATGGCTGTCTTGGTTGCGACCTCCCCGACCTTGCTCGGATCCAGCAGGAGGGCTCCCGAAGCCCTACCTGAAACCAAATCGGCTACAATCTCGTCCACGGAGTCTCGTGTTCTGTTCTTCAGTCCCAAGCAGTTCTTGAATGAAGATGCTATGACAGGCGTCCGAACTTCCTGAGCTTCCTGCAGGACATCCGCTCTGATGCATTGCTCGTCCACCACGATGATGTCTGCAAGGCCGCTTCTTATGAAACGCAGTTGCCACGAAATTGGTCCGACGATCTTTGCTTTGGAGTTGTACCTTGTCAGGTCATGGGCAGTACAGCATATCCCTGCGACTTCAATCTTTCCAAGCAGCCCATTTTCGCTCACATAATCGATGATGTCGGCGGCTGGTGGAACATTATGGCCTACTACGAGAACAACGGGTTTTGAAGTGTCGACTACGCCGAAACCGATCTCTGCAAGTGGAGCTTCTGGGTCGCCTTTCGGGAAGCCATACGTGGAGATTTGTGCGATGTCCGCTACCTCCATGCCAACTTGGTCAATCATTCCTGCATGGAAAACCTTTGACTCAAAGTCGAGCGCGCTACCTTCCTGTCCGGTGTGTGTAGCAGCAAGTAGGTGTGTGATCTCTGTCTCCAAATAGTCGAGAACATGCTCGAGATCTCCGAGCGTGTTGGGTCTCACTCCGCAGACCAAACGGGTGACGGGAGCCTCAACCTCAACACCGACCGCTTTCCCGATGTCAATCGGACTATCCCGGCCATGTCGTTCCATGAGGTGATCCACCAAGTGTCTGGCGTGGCCGGTGTGTGTAGCTGCGCCTATGCAGCAAGCCAGTAGGACAACACGGGATTGCTGCGCTGCGATGTCCAGCCCACATGCCCCACGCTTCCCACCGGTGAGGTCACACTTGCCCATGGTGCACAGGCAGCAGACATCACAGTAGGGCATGTAGAGCGGCTTGTATCGTTTGAGAAGCGTCAGGTCCCACTCGCGCAGATCGGTAATTGACGGAAAAGGCGTTGGTCCTTGCTGCTCAGTCCAGTCTCCATCTAGGATTGTTCCTATTCCTATTTCGAGCCCTTTGACCTGAGCGATTCCAGTTTTCAATTCATCAAGCTTTAGATGAATACCCTTCCTGTGCAAGACACTGCACCTGAAATACATACTGTCTGCAGAGTTAATTTGAATATTGATTCAATAGTCCCGAGCAGTGCAAGAAAGCAGACATGGACGCGCAACTTGTGCCGAGTAAGATATTCCGCTTACGCTCGGCCATATATGTAACTTCCCGCATCTACATGGGCGTATGTGTCCACTAGTCAAGTTCAACTCCAGCGATACAGCTCACGTGGCGATAATGGCGGTCATCTTGGCAGTCGCTGAGGCGACGGTCTTTCGCACGGTCCATCCTCTGCTCCCTCCGATATTCATAGCCCCATTTGTGATGTGTTTCGTACTTGGGGCCAGTCAGGCCTTTTGCAGGAAGCAGTGGGCGATCGGTCTAGTTGCCTTCGTTCTGACCGTATTGGCTAGCGGCACAATCATGCCAGGGCAGTTCATGATACCAGTGTACGGCGTATTGTTCTCTGTCAGATCAGAGAATTGGTGGGAGTCGAGAATAGCGGGCTCTGCGGCAACCGTCCTTCACTTCTTGTACGGTGTCTTTCTAGCTCCATTGATCTTCTCTGTTGCACCCGCCAAGGCAATAGTGACTTCTGCCAAGGCCTACAATTCTAATATGGCATGGCTTCTCGCCGCTATTGCAATAGCGTTCGGTGTTTGCGGCATGCTGGCCGCGGATGCTGGGCGTCGGACAGGCATGCGCATTGGTCTGAGCATGAGGGATCCTCACGTTGATAATTGATGAGCTGAGACAAGCTTGGTATGTCAGAGTGACGAGGCAGAGCTTGGAACATGAACAAGTCACGATAAGCATGAGGCCGCTCAGCCCGGAGGAGGCCATAGGAAGGCCGACACGTGATGGTTACCCGTTGCTTCAGGGCAGAGAGGTGATGATAGAAGCCAACCTCAGGGGAGCATTTGGACAGGCGTTCACTGACGAACCCTCAAACTACATGGGCCCGCTCTCGGAGTTCAACAGAACGGAGCTCCAGACGAACGCCACAAGGGCCCGCCTGGTGGCGGCCATGAACGCGACATATGCGCTCCTTGACCTAATCAACGGAACAAGACACTGTAGAGACTCCGGGCCGGAGACATGTGCTGCCAAGATCGCTGAGCATCTTGCACAGAAGCATGATCCTACGGACAAAGTCCTGATGATCGGATTTCAACCAGCAATCGCCCACCACATGTCTCAGAGGTTCAAAAAGCTACGAGTCACCGACATGAACCCTGATAACGTGGGCAAAGTCCGTCAGGGGGTCACCGTTGAGTCACACACTCTTACCAGAGAGTCAATTGAATGGAGCGAGGTAGTACTCGCCACGGGCTCAACTCTTGTGAACGGATCAATCGATGATATCCTAGCATGGGCGCGTGAGAGGTCATTATACTTCTACGGAGTCACAATAGCGGCTGCGGCTCACGAGCTGAATTTGAACAGACTCTGCTTCGAGAGCGCCTAGCAGCCAGTCTGCTAGTGCAGTCATCCGCCGTCATCAGAAGGGAGGTAGAACCATTGAGGGGCGCCCATATCAGGGTACTCCGGATCGCGACTGCTCGCTGTTGACACGCTTTTGCTTCCGTGCACACTCGGAGGACAGCTCAGCCTCGTTGACAGTTCTGTTTATCATCCCTTCCATAACATGGCCGCGGCAATAGACCAGCGCCCTTCTCACCCCTTCTACGCTCATGGCCGCGTTCTTGATGTCGACAGCGAGTTTAACTGCGATCGGGCAGAAGGGGCTGGTCGGCTTGAAGGCTATTTCCACGACTCCGGGTTCGCTTTCCTTGAGATCTCTGATCATCTTCATCTCGCCAAAACTCATGCCTGTCTCGGGATCGATGATCGCATCAACAGCATGCCTTACTCTCTCTCTTAGTTCGGTCATCCTCGCCCGATCCGTTTCCGATCACTTGCCCTTGACCACGTTGAGAGTAGCCTCACTGAGTTCTGTGATCCGCCGAGCGGCTATCGAGCTCGAATTGCTAGTCAAGATCGGTTTTCCGGTAACATAGGATTCGAAAAGACTCATGTCGACAGGGATCTCTGCGATCACTTCGCTCCCCCAGCGTCCTGCGACTGCGATTATCGCATCCATATTACTCCCTGGCAGATCTGCTTTGTTTACCACAACTTTGCAGGGGATTCCCAAGATTGAAGTCAGTTCTAGTATCAAAGCCAAGTCGTAGGTGCCGAGCGGAGTTGGCTCCGTGACGGCTAACGCAAGGTCTGCACCTCTCAAGCCTTGCACAACACTGCAATGCGTGCCGGGCGCCGTGTCGACAACCATTATGTCGTACGATCGTTTTCTGGCCTCTGCGAACGCTGAAGCCTTCGTAGCGGTGACCACCTGAGCCGATCGACTTTCATTCGGCTTCAGCTCTCCACCAATGAAGCGCATGCGGTCTCGAGATGCGTAGCTTACGTAGCCAATGAGCTTCCTCCCTTTGTCTATGGCTTTCGATGGACATGCCAACAAGCAGGCTTCGCATCCGGAGCACAGCTCCTCAAAAAACATGGGCTTTTTGCCAAGTATTTGTATCAAAGCATGTGCGCGGCAGGCTTCGGCGCATTTTCCACACATGTCGCATTTCGAGTCAATGATCTTGGGAACGAACACTTCGACCTCTTCCAAGGGTTCAGGTTGAGCCCCAAGAACTGTCGCTGCGGCGGGGGAGTCAACATCTGTGTCAACAAGCATGACTCGGCATCTCTTCGCGTCGAGGGCAACAGCGAGGTTGACCGCCACGCTCGTCTTTCCCGTTCCACCTTTTCCACCGGTTACAGCCACAACCGGTATGTCTACCGGCTTCTTGTTGAAGACCTCCGTCGCCCTGATCGTCAAGACCTCAACTCAGCTCGCATGGTGCTTCTCCCCGGCCTTCTCGTATCTGGCGAGCGTTAGCGAGGCCTCGCGTAGCTCGTTGGCGATACTGAAAGGGAAACCCACGGCCAACTCGTTTGGTCTCAGCCCTCCATGCTTTCTTGCTCCTTCGCATCCTATGGCGATGTTCAGATCGCCGGTTGAGATTGGAGTCGCTACCGCATCCGCGCAGAGTGAGAACAAGCCACCGACGGACGCGCCTGTTCTTCGACCTGTGAAATGCTGATAGGCTTGCAGGATTTTCATGGCCTGGATAGGATTGCAGATCAAGACCACCGAATCAGGCTCGATTGGGAACGAGCCTAGAGGCCCGTACAGAACTGCTGCGTGTTGACCGGGGACTCTTGCGGTGTTCTCTACGAATCTCCATAGCAGGTCTTCCCTCTTGAATCTATGCCGGGTGTGAAGCAGTTCGTCCAACTGATGCTTCCTCAGCTCTTCCGTTGGATTCATCAGTCCGAGCGCGACGGCTGCGACTTTGCACTGTTGTTTTGACAGCGGTGCATAGAAGGTGAGGCCTTGTATTCTTGCCCTTTGAATCATCTCGCAATGTCTGTGCGGGAGATCAATTTCCTCTAGTCCGGTCGGAAGCTCCTCGAGGCTATTGAGGACTTTCACCGCAACTGGGGAGCCTGACAACGCCAGACTCTTCTTCATGGAATCCTCGATCTCCCGTGGCGACTGTTGCACCTCATGCAACTTCAATCCGCACTTGTCACAGTAGACAGCATGTGGATCCAAGTCCCTTCCACAACTTCCACACAGTCTCAAGGCAACCATCTCTTCAAATGCAGCCCCTCACCTGATCTGCGAGGGAATGAATGGCCCTAGATGCTTCGCAGTTCGGAGCATAATCCACGACTGGGATCCTCTTTGAAAGTGAAAGTGGGACGTTCTCATCCGAAGGTATTCTCTGCGCGATCGGCACAGCCCACTGCGTCAAGACGTAGTCCTCGATCTTGTGCGCGTACGCTCGGTCAAGGTCGAACCTGTTCATCACCACCCTCGTTGGTATGTGGAAGTGACCAAGTACGGTCAGGATCCGGTCTAGGCTCCCTCTGGCTGCAGGCGTTGGTTCTGTCACGGCGACCGCATAGTCTGCGCCAGCCACAGAAGCTATCACCGGACAGCCAATACCGGGCGGTCCGTCGACAAGAACCAGTTCACACCCTGACTCCTCAGCGACCGCTCTGCCCTTTGCTTTGACCGCGGTCACGATGTGGCCAGAACTGCTCTCGCCCATATCCAAATGACCTGAAACTATCGGGAAACCATACCGGGTCTTCGCGATTCCTATTCTTCCGTTCGTGACTCTGTTGATCGTTATGGCGGATCTGGGGCATACGAGTGCGCAGGAACCGCATCCTTCGCAGAGGAAGGGGACGAGCATCGGGATCTCGCCTTCGATCGGAACCAGTGCCTCCACCTTGCACGCAGATACGCAATTCCCACATCTGTCGCACGTCGCCAAGTCTATAGAGGCCTTCTCAGACGCTTGGACATCGACGTAATTCGAGATATCGGTTCCAAGCACGATTGAAAGGTTAGGTGCGTCGACATCGGAGTCGATCGTCGCCACTCTGACTCCACCGCTGCTCAGAAGGACGGCAAGAGAGGCTGTGATGGATGATTTCCCTACACCTCCTTTCCCGCTGACGATGACGACCTCCTTCAAGCCAATCCACTCAACTACATTCCGTTCCGGTGTTGATCGGGCTACGCCTCCGTCGACGCTCAAACAGCTCTTCGCGCACGTCCGCTCTCACATACGTTATCAGCATTGACTATGTCTCCCGCAGTTCCGTCAGCCTCTTCTCGACAGCCTTGAGTTCACTCTGCAATCTTTCTCTCTGCCACTCTAGGAACGCTCTTTCCTCGCTAGCCGCCCGAGGAGATAGGTGAAACCAGTACGGTGTCATCCAGTATGCCCAAAGCAGCCTGCACCATCCTCTGCCCCTACCCCGCCAACGCAACCAGAACCATGGAGGAAGAGCACCCCTCCAGCCCGAATACACAGGCCATCCCCAGAATTCTGTGCTAATGCACAGAATATAAATATTTGTCGCACATCAATCCAATCCTATCCCGCTTGGAGAACTGGTTGCAGCACAGGGTGAGGTCTAACATCCCCATGAGCCTAGTTGATGACATACTATCATGCCTGCAGAGTAAGATATCGCAACTCGGAGACATTGTGGTCAACCGAGTCATCTTGGGATGGGGATATGCAGCGGTGCAGCTGAGCACGAGTGACGTCGGGCTGTGTCACAGCTTGTTGGGAGAGGCGTCCCCTGCATGCTGTCAGATAGTTCAGAGAGCGGGGACCCTAGCGGGCAGTCCAGCTACACAATTAACAAGACTCGCCAAGTCATGGGATATCGGGGAGAAGGTAATCGGAATAGCCACTGTCAACGCGTTATCCCAAATCGTCCTCAAACGCAGACATGAAGAATACACGGTGAGCGAGGGAAACGCCATTGACGAAGTCAATGTTGAGCAAACCGATAGCGTCGCGATTGTGGGAGATATCAAGCCTCTTGTTCGTGCATTACGGAATAGGACGGCAGATCTGAAGATATTCGAGAGAGGTGTTCCGTTCGCGGAGGACGTGCTCCCTGACACAGCTTGCGAAGAACTACTTCCAGAGGCAGATATCGTTTTCATCACGGGATCAGCTATAGCCAATGGAACGATAGAGCGCTTGTTGCAGCTTTCAAAGAATGCAAGAACCGTCGCTATCGTGGGGCCATCGGCCTCCACCGTGCCGGAACCCTTCTTCAAGCGCGGGGTCCACGTGATTGCAGGTGTGATCGTGACAGATCCTGATAGGGCTATGCAGGTAGTCGCGGAGGGCGGAGGAACCCCTCAGCTGAAGGCCGCCACGAGATTCGTCGTGGTCAAGCCCTCGTGACTCGCCGCAACGAGGCTTGAAGGTCACTTGAATGCCGACATTGGCCCAGAATCATCGTTTGCTGGTGACTCGCCGGGTCGAACACGCGATTCCATCGTCAATAGGCTCGGATGCGTGCGAAGGCGCGGGCGTTCCTAGGATGGACAAGAAGACGTATCGTCTCGTACTTGCGGCGCAGAGAAGCGAGATCACAGAGCACCTTGTCTACCAGAGGCTGGCGCGGTCCGTAAAGGATCCACGTACGAGAGGGATCCTAGAACAAATATCAAGAGATGAGCTCAACCATTATGACTTTTGGAAAAAGTACACACTGAAGGACGTGAAGCCAGACAAGCTCGGCGTCTGGAAATACTGTTTGGTCTCTCGACTGTTCGGCATCACCTTTGGAATGAAACTGATGGAGAAAGGAGAGCGGCAAGCACAGACCCTCTACGAAGAGATCTCAGACCGTCTTCCCTTAGCCGAGGACATCATCAGGGACGAGAATCAGCACGAGAAGCAGCTCATAGATCTAATAGACGAGGAACGCCTCAGATATGTTGGTTCCATGGTTCTTGGATTGAATGACGCACTGGTAGAACTCACCGGCGCCCTTGCCGGATTGACCTTCGCCCTCCAGAATACCCGTCTCATCGCGATGGCGGGTTCAATCACGGGGTTTGCAGCATCGCTGTCGATGGCGTCCTCAGAATACCTCTCGACAAAGTCAGAAGCTACTGGCAAGGATCCGATCAAGGCGTCGCTCTACACCGGCTCCGCCTACATCATTGCAGTGATTCTCCTGATACTTCCGTTTCTGTTGCTTGCAGACCTCTACGCCTGCCTGGGATGGTCGATTCTGAATGCGATGGTGATTATCTTCGCATTCACATACTATGTGTCTGTCGCGAAAGATATTCCTTTCAAGAGGAGATTCCTAGAAATGGCGCTGATAAGCCTCGGAATAGCGGGGCTGTCATTTGTCATAGCATTTGTGATAAGGGCATCGTTGCAGATCGAGGTATAGAGGCGCAATTGCTTGACTTCTTCGAGGACGCTGAATAGTCGGATGACCTTGGCAACTGGATACGGATTAGCACGCAACATTGCATTTTGCGCCTTCCGCCAAAGCACGGTGACTGACGCCGCGTTCGTGGAAGGGATGTCAAGACACCGACTCGTTGCACTTCCTTCGATCGCATTGCACATCGGCATGGCACACGTTGACAAAAACCACCACAATGTATCACGTAGTTTGCCTAGTGCCAAGGGGTGAGTCGAGCAGATGAGCCTTCAGGATAGGATTCAGACCCTCGAGAAAGGAGAGGGAGCAGCGAGAATGTCGACGCTGGTGACGGTCGCCCTCACCGCAGTCAAAGCGATTGTGGGCTATCTGTCCGGGAGCATCGCACTCCTAGCCGACGCCTTACACTCCCTCTCCGATGTCTTCACGTCTCTTGCCGTATGGCTCGGACTGAGGCTATCTCAGAGAACACCGTCTGAGAGGTTTCCATACGGATTCTATAGGGTGGAGACGTTGACGTTTCTGCTTGTCTCCGTGATCATCGTCGCTTCGGGAGCACAAATCCTGGCAGAATCATTCACGAGGATCTTGACTCCCCAAGCTGTGACTCTGAGGTTGGTCACGCTTCCTGTAGCGTCTCTTTCAGCCGTCGTATCATTCCTGCTCTTCCAATACAAGTCACACATCGGCAGAGAGACAAACTCGCAGGCGCTTCTCGGCGAAGCCAAGCATTCCATGGTAGATGTTTGGTCTTCCATCCTCGTCTTTGTTGGAATCCTCGCACACTGCCTTGGTCTTGTTCAGGCGGAACCGACCGCGGGATTCCTGATAGGTCTGCTAACTGTCTGGCTGGGCGTCGGAATGGGAAAAGACGCCGTTCTAATCCTGCTCGACGCTTGCCTGAAGCCAGAGCTAGTTACTCGAATGAGGCGGATTGCAGTTGAGGTTTTCGGGGTGAAAGGCGTACACGACATCAGAGTGAGAAGATCTGGCCCGTTCGTATTCGCTGAAATGCATGTCGAACTTGACAGGACGATGAGTGTGGAGAAGGCGGCGCAGATATCGGATACGATCGAAGACGAGATCAGACGCTCGATCAAGCAACTGGATTCGCTACTCGTGCGTACAGAGCCGACGAAGAAAGAAGCTTGCACGATTGTCGTTCCGGTGCAGGATAGCGCGGGATTGGATTCGAGAATCTCCGACCACTTTGGAAGGAGCCCCTATTTCATTTTCATCGACTGGCGCGATGACCAACCTGCAAGCTGGTTTGTAGTTGAGAACCCAGGAGCGAGACTGGAGAAGAGAAGAGGGATCGAATCAGCGCATCTCCTCGCCCGTCACAAGGCAGACGTCCTAGTAGCCAGAGAGGTGGGCGAAGGCCCCTATCACGTACTGAGGGACAGCTCAATCCAGATACTCGATCTCAACCGGAAATCGGACATCAAAGAGATCCTGAAGGCGTTCTCAAGAAATGAGTTGAGAAGCCTTGTTCCGGCAAAATAGGTAGCCGGGACCGATCAGAACGAAAGTAGTTCTCAGACATCTTCCCTTTCGGCCTTGACACATCTCTACATACCACCGAGATAGCGAAATCGAGACTGATGTTCATCGCTTGGCTTCAACTCGAAAAAGTGATATTGATGCGGGGCGCAACCTCCAGCACAGCTACCCAAGTCGCCAAAGCAGGACACAGATCAAGCAGCGGGTTTGTAGTCAGAGGAGATGGCGTAATGGTCAGGCCCAGGATCGTGGAGACAGAGGAAGGCATACAGGGAGAATTCAACGTCGAGACCTACGACCGTTTCATGAGAAGAATGAGAGACAAGGGATGGATTGAGACCAGTTTGGTACTGAAGGCAGGGATAACGCAAGGTCTGGCGCTTGAAGTTGGTCCTGGCCCCGGCTATCTAGGTCTCGAATGGCTCAAGAAGACGGAGGGAACTAGGCTGAAGGGGCTAGAAATCAGTCCCGACATGATAGCCATCGCTGAGAGAAACGCGAAAGAGTACGGGCTTCAGGATAGGGCGACATATGTGAAGGGCGATGGGCGAGAAATGCCGTTTGATGACGACACATTCGACGGCGTATTCACGAATGGATCGCTACATGAATGGTCACAGCCAGAAAAGGTGCTCAACGAGATCCACCGCGTGCTGAGAC
>CAZUTN010000019.1:0-15935 GCA_964623365.1 uncultured Candidatus Bathyarchaeia archaeon | reverse complement strand
CTTACTATGTCGCTCGTCTTGAGTCACAGTCATGCTACTTTGCGGTTGCAGGTTCCGACCTAGACGCGGATGATTGAACTCAGCCTCGGGTACAGTTGCTTCAAGCTGCCAACGACTAGACTGTTTGCCATCAATGCCCAAGTCCGACAAAGTGACATCCTGGGATTTTGTGCCAATAGTGATGGTCTCGCTGAGTAGTTCGCCTGCCTTCCTTTCAGCTCTGATCTAATCTTCTTTCGGGGGTTGCAGGCGCTCGCTCGCGCTTGGAGAGGTTCGAGGCGAACCACCGGCACCGCTGGCAACATGCAAGAGGTAGTGAGCCGAGGATAGGATTCACTGTGTTGAACTTTCGTGACAGAGCACTCTTCCCCCAGCCTGCGCGTGTTCTACTTCTGGTGAGCCTTTCGCGTTACTATCGCCAAGCTGACAATAACCATGCCTACAACAGCTACTAGAGCGACTAGGAGCAGGCTCTGATTCAGGGGCTCCTCTCTTTGAATCGTGACAACTTCTGTCGTGGGTACCGTCACCGTTACCGGAGCCGTCGTTGTCAAGGGTGTTTCTGTGGTCGCCGACGGCTCTTGTATCGTGGTTGTGGACGTAGCAGTCACTACTGCCGTGGGAGCGTCTACAGTGAACTCTTGCTCTCCATATACGACAAAAGTTCCTTGGTCTACGCTGATAGAGACCAGGTAGGTTCCTGCTGGCACATTCGCTACCTTGAAGCCCCCAACCGGCTCATACGCTCCAAGTCGAGACCTGACGTTGCATATGGCGTGCTTGTCCACCTTCACCGGCTCACCGGAAACCATGCATGTCGCAATCTTCACTGCTCCGTAGAGACCAATCGTCGGTGTCAAATCCCAGCCAACCCCCTCGAATGTCACAAGTGTCCCCGGGGGCGCATGAGTTGGGTTCAGAACTATCTCTCCAGCTCGTGCTGCCGAGGCTGTTGGGATAGTGGTTGACGCAATCGAGACAATCAGTACCGAGCAGACGAACAGCGTCTTACGGTTCGGTGTGACCAACGTTGGTCAACCAAATACACAGGTATACAACTCGTTGATCGGCAGGATATAGCGGTATCCCTGGCCCCGTAACCGATTCCTAGGCGAGCAGTGGCACGAAGTCGAGGAGACAGTGAACTGAAGCGTCGTTCCATGTCAGGCCTGCTGAGAACTGAGCGAACAAGCGCCGCCGACTCCCTTGCCCTGCTCGCTCTCATGCGCGACACTCTCTGAGGAAGTGTGGTAGTCTCTCTCGCTCTCTGCACGGCAATTGGCGAGTTCACCCCGTCAAGACATCTAGTGTGTGAACGTGTGGGAACCGGACAATCTGTTTGGAGCCGGGGGTGGGAGTCGAACCCACATACTGCGGCTCTGCAGGCCACCGCCTGAACCGTTCGGCCTTCGGTGGTCATTAAACGGATGACCAACCCCGGCGTTTTCCCCGGCAATCGAGACTTCGATTCTCGCCGTATAAGTCTATTGAGCACGGATAGAAATGATCGAACTCTCCATTTGCACTGTCAATTGGCGGCATGCTTTAGTCTCATCGTGCCCCTATTGATTGGTGAAGAGATACGGCGTATGGAACATGGAAGCACTTTCATGATTAGGTTGTGCTCTGATCGGGCCGCCTATGAGGCAGTTCCGAAGAAGAGGGTCAAGGTCGACATCGCAAGCCTGCGTGTCTTACTGGAGCGCCGCGGCGACTGCGAGATCACTCTTTGCACTCCACAGCTCATGGTGGTCAGACGAAGCGATGCCACAGAAGTCACGATCGTTGACGACGGCCGCATGATCATCAGGAACGTGGCTGACCAAGATGCTGCTCGAAGGATCGCAGAGGCGATTCTGCCCAACCGCACGGTCGAGGAATGCTAGCTTAGATCTCGTACGTTTCGGCGTGATCGAGTGCACGAGCCACCATGTGATCTAGATCGAGATTTGCCTCTGATTTCGCGACCTCACCAGCGTGTGAATGCGTCCTCGGCTTGCGCGTTGGAATTCCACAGGCTGCCACGCCAGGCCGGATTGAGATCTGGAATGTTCCGACGGCCCTCGCGAGCCGCTCGATCTCATCCTTGTTCATTGCAACGAGGGGCCTAGTGACGGGAAGCCCATCGGTAGCCGAGTCCGTCACAGACAGGTTGTGCAATGTCTGGCTAGCCTTCTGTCCAACGACATCTCCGGTGACTATGGAGTCAGCGTTCTCTCTCCGTGCGATTTCGCTGGCGATTCTGAACATCATTCTCCTCGATATCACGCATGCCAGATTCCACTGGCAGGACGAGATTATTTCTGATAGGTCGGGGGAATGCGGAATCACGTACGTCTTGATTGGTTGAGCCAGCTCGTGGTCTCTGACCTTTCGGATACCTTGGAGGGCGATCTCTTTGCCTCTTCGGTCACTCAGCGGGTAGCTGTCGAAGTAGACCGCGACTGGGGTGATCCCTGCCTTGATTGCCATCCAGAGCGCCACAGGGGAATCGATGCCGCCTGAAACCAAGCATACGGCTCTTCCCCTTGAGAGACGCTGAATCCCGCTCTGGATTGCTGATTGTGTCGGGATCACGTTCATCGACTCGACCTTGGGCCAAGTTTGCTCAGGACCCTTCCATAGACGTCCAATGCTTTCTGCTCAGAGTCTATGCCTTTGATCAGCATCCTGCCGTGGCTGAAGAGACTGACTTCGTAGCCTTCGAATTCGAAGACTACTGCCATTGGGGTTCGGAGGTGAATCTTCGCCCCTTTGCCTAGGCGTCTTGGGACGGATCTCAGGTCTACCTTGAGAGGACCTGCAGGATTGACGTTCACCGTGTCCCGGCCGCAAAGCCACGTCAATCTCTCCTTCTCAACTTTGGCCGGAGGCTGTTTGACCTGGCACACGCTACAACTCGGTCTAGTCTGGATGTCTATCGTTCCGAAATCCATCTCGCGAAAATCGCAGATCAGGAGCTTCCCTTCAAGAATCGGCCGAATTCCGGTCAGGAGTTTGATCGTCTCGGTGGCCTCTAGTGCTCCGATGCTCCCCGGCGTGGTTCCCAGTACTCCTCGTGTCTCACACGTCGGCAAGTGTCTGTCATCGAGATCAGGCATCACGCACTCCAGACACGGTGTTGTCGGTGGTCTGAATACGGACAAGTTCCCTTCCATCCCGATCGCACCTGCAAAGACGTACGGGATCGCGTTTCTCACGCATGCGCGGTTGATGACGTATCGGGTCGCCATGTTGTCGAGTCCGTCTACAACGCAGTCACAATGCGCGACCAGAGTGTCCACGTTGGCTTCTCGCACGTTCTCTGGAATGGGTTCAACACGAACTTGGGGATTGAGCGTTGCGAGCCTCTTGACCGCTGCCTCTACCTTTGGCTTTCTCACATCGTCGATGCTGTAGAGTATCTGTCTTTGGAGGTTGTGAGTCTCGACCGTGTCCTGATCAACCAGCCGTATCTTGCCGACCCCGGCCATCGTGAGATAGGCCGCGGCGGTGGTTCCCAATCCTCCGAGCCCAATTATCGCGATAGATGCGTGCCGCAGCTTGTCCTGCCCTTCGGGACCCAGCTCTCGCATGACCTCTTGTCGAGAGTAGTAGTCTTGAAGAGAGACCCGCCTTTTCGTTGACAAGTCTATTCTCAACAGGATATGTTCGCTTGTCTATTAAGGCTCCAATGTGTCGCGATGGTGAATCCCTGTCTTCGTTCAAATGCGCGGTGCAAGCTAGGGGAACTTGTAACTCAGCGAGTTGTTGGGGCACGCGTCTGCGCAGTCTCCGCAGAGAATGCATTCGGGATCATTGAACTTCTCCCACGGCAGTGCTAGGATTCTGATCTGCATTGGACAGGCCGCCTCGCAGTGAGGGCACTTGCTACACTTCACCGGGTCCCTCCTCATGCCCAAGAAGCTGTACTTCTGGAACGGGGCCATTTTCGCTCCAACTGGGCACACGTATCGACACCAGAACCGTGGAACTCTATAGCCGCCGTAGAAGAACGCCAACAGGAGTAGCAGCTGGGCGACGATCAAGAGAGGGATCGATCGAAGCCACTCGCCTAGCTGCGCGATCGAGAACTTCGCCAAGAACGTTGGCGCCACGTTGTCCTTGAGGTATAGAACGGCTCTTGGAATAGTGGAGAAGAGAGTGCCTTCGGGCGCCAGAGGAATCAGAAGCCCTTGCGCAAAAATCCATAGCGATTGCTTGTACTCCTCTCCGAATCCCATCACCAGAGCGATGCTCAACGAGGCGCTAGTCAGCAGCGCGAAGGCCAGCACGAAGTACTTGAACCGTTTTCCGCTCTTGTCAATGCGCACGTTGACTTGCCCGAAGTCGCCCTTGATCGCTGTGATCATGTCTTGAATGAATCCCATCGGACACACCCAACCGCAGAATGCTCTGCCCAGAACCGCACCAATGATGAACACAAGACCGAGAGCCACCCAAGGTGCGGCCGGGCTGGCAAGAGCCACTTGAATGACGTCCAGGCTGCCGTACGCAAGATTAGTTGAGGCGTTTATGCTCAGCAAGACGGGAAGCGGTACAACATATCGATGCACCTTCAGGTTCGGGTAGAGTTCCGCCAAGAGCAGCCCATTCAACAGCAGCAGAGAGCCAAGTTGGAGGATAAGGCGAGGAATCCCGTACTTGAACTTGAAACGTCTCTTCTCTTCTTCAACCATGGAACTCAACTTCGGTCAATCAAGGAAAGGATACCGCGTATGACTCGAGTATCTTCGCTATAGTCTCCAAGTTGCCGAGGTACAAGGTTAAGGTCGCGAAGGTGAGCCCAAGAAGGAGTGCAAATGAACCGATTACTCGCTTCAACAAGCTCCCTTCATGAAACTGCAGTTTCTTCCAAGTTTTCTAACCGCATACGGATCTGACGTATTTCTGTCTTTCTGGGCGTTTCGCTCTCGCACTCGAGGCGTCAACAATGACGCATTCACGACAGGGCGAATCCGAGACACGCATACCAACGATATCGTTGTCAGCCTTGGAATTGGCTGAAACCTTATCTCACTAGACATCGTCCATGCGAGCACCTCCGGTAGTCTGACAACGGACACTTGCGTGGCATGACATCGTGGAAGTCACCTCCTTGTGGAGAAAGATACGCTCCATCGTACGCCGCAGTCAAGGCGGGAGGGACGCACGTGTGCTGTTCGTCCGAGATCCCGAGCTTCTCGGAATAGCGCAGATGGCAAATCGAAGAAGGCTAAGCATGGAACAGAGTCTGGACAGAGTCTTCGAGAAGGTAGAGCCCATACTGAACAGACAATCGGCACCTCAATCGTCTATCAGAGAATCTGAGTTGCCTGCTGCCCTTCTAGAAAGAGTGGCCGCAATGCCCGACGCCGAGCAAAAGATCCGCGCGATCGTGGAGTTCAGATTGTCAGCCAGAAGACAAGCGAACGATGGAAAGGAGAACGCTTAACGCACCCGTTCTGTTGACTGCTTGCAGCATTTCTGTGTCGGCGCGCTTTCACCTCGTCCATGCGCAGGTTGTATCTACAATCACTTGATGGGGCCGCCTTTGCGGAGGGAAGAAGTAGGGGTTACTTGGGTCTCGCGCGGTGTCACCGCTCTGAAACCTCGAGCTTTGAGACCTGCCGCCCTTATGAGCCTCTTTTGCATCGTTTTCCCCGTGGGTGGTGCCCAAAGGTGGGGCAGTTGAAAAACCCTAGAGGGCTGTTCGTTACACCGTCGAATGCGTCGATGCTTGCGGATCTCTATGAGTTGACAATGGCCGCTGCCTACTTCGAGAATCGCATTCCTGGAGAAGCCGTTTTCGAGCTTTTCGTCAGGCATCTTCCAAAGAACTTCTCCTACATGATTGCTGCTGGGCTTGAGCAGGCTCTTCACTACATTCTAAACATGAGCTTCACCGAGGAACAGATCCAGTACCTGAGAAAGCATTCCTCTTTTCGACACGTAGCCGAAGACTTCTTCGAATACTTGGGGAATTTCAGGTTCTCAGGCGATGTCTGGGCAGCTCGTGAGGGTACGGTCATGTTCCCCGGAGAACCGCTCGTTCAAGTTGCAGGGAGCCTGGTCGAAGCGCAGATTGTGGAGACGTATCTGCTTGCCATGATCAATTTTCAGACCTTGATCGCGAGTAAGGCATCGAGGGTCGTCGAAGCGGCGAAAGGGCGTGACGTGGTTGAATTCGGTTCCAGACGAGCACATGGGCCTGAAGCGGCACTTCTGGCGGCCAGAGCGTCATACATCGGAGGATGCGTCGGGACCTCGAACTTGCTCGCTGGGTACGAGCTGGGGATACCGATCTATGGGACGATGGCGCATTCATTCATAATGGCGTTCGACTCCGAACGAGAGGCCTTCGAAGCATATCAGAAGGCTTTCCCGGATCACACGGCCTTCCTCATTGACACGTACGATACGATCGAAGGCGCAAAGACAGCCGCAAGTCTCGGGATCTCTCCAATGCTCGTACGTCTCGATAGCGGCGACCTGTCTGACTTAAGCGTGAAGGTCAGGCGGATACTTGATGATGCCGGCCACAGAACGACAAAGATCTTCGCCAGCGGAGATCTCAATGAGTACAAGATCTGGGACCTGATGTCCAAAGCGGCCCCGATTGATGCCTTCGGGGTCGGAACGGAACTGACCACATCGAGGGAAGACCCTGCCTTGCCTGGCATCTACAAACTAGTCGAACTTCGACGGGGATCACGGGCTATTCCTCGCGTCAAATTGAGCCCTTCCAAAGTCACGATTCCGGAACTCAAACAGGTATTCCGTGCCTACTCAGACTCCGGCCTGATCAGGGAAGATGTCATAGCCATGGAGGGCGAGCCTTCTCCCAACTCCGAAGCTCAACCCCTTCTCACAAAAGTGATTGAGAAAGGTCGACTACTGTACAGCGTTCCACGTCTGGCGGAAACTCGCGAATACAGAAAGAGGCAGGTGGAGAGCCTCCCCCGAGAGTTCAAGGAGCTCACGAGCGTAGCCGAGCCGCCCGTGAGGTTGAGCCCCAAGCTTTCCGCGTTGTGCGAGAGGCTGTATCACGGGATAGCTTAGCTGGCATACTAGGAAGGAGTTGAAACCCCAAGTGGAGTTCTCGTGTAACCGACGCACCCGAGCTGAGATAGTCCGCCTGTCGAGGAGTACTCTGAGAAGCGAACAGTCCTTGTGATCATGATGACTTCACTCCAGAACGTGTGGAACTACGTCGAAGTGACAAAACCGAAAACCGTACTCTTGCTTGTGTTCACGTCAGCCTCGGCAATGGCTCTTGCAGTTCTATCGACGAAGGTATTCATTCCGGTTGTCTTGACCGCTGCTCTGGTAGCAATCACGGCCTCAACAGCTGGATGCAACACAATCACATGCTACATCGACAGAGACATCGATGGTGTAATGCAGCGAACAAAGCGCAGGCCAATTCCTTCTGGACGTATCACGCCCGCGGAGCGGGCGTTGGCGTGGGGTCTGTTGCTGACCTCCGTTGGCCTTGCCCTGGGTCTGTGGATCAACGTCGTTTCCTTCGTGATCCTTCTTCTTGGCACACTGGACAACGTAGTCGTCTACAGTCTCTTGCTCAAGAGAAGAAACCCACTCAACATAGTTCTCGGCGGCCTCAGCGGAGGATTGCCCGCGATGTTTGGATGGAGCGCGGTCACAGGAACGGTCACCCTGCTTTCGATCCTGCTGGCCGGGTTGGTCGTGTTGTGGATTCCCAGCCATATCTGGAGTCTAGCGCTGCTCAGCAAGGAGGACTACGCTCGAGCCGAGGTGCCGATGCTCCCGGTTGTGATCGAGGAAAAGTCAGCCTTGCGCTGCATCGTCGCGACGGTGGTCTTGATGATTCCTTTCTCGTTTGCAGTCTACTGGCAGGGAGGCTTTGGATGGATCTACGCCGCATCTGCTCTGATTCTTGGAAGCACCGTCTTGATCCTGAATCTCCGTCTGTTCGCTGACCCGACAAGGAAGAACGCCTACCTAGCGTTCAAGGTGTCGAGTCCCTACCTTTTCTTGTTGTTCTTCACCATGGTACTCGACCGGGCCTTTGTCTGAGCGTCGCTCAAGAGCCTAGTATCCGAGTAGTCTCATCAGAATGCCCACGCCGCTTGGGATCTTGCAGGTGAGTACTCTCCTAATTCCATCAGTACCCAAGGTTCTCATAGTACAATCGAAGAGTCTATCGTGGCCCATGAAGACATCTGCAAAGCGCCTCATTCGTGTCGACGCAGTCAGTTCGTGACCGAGAGCTTTTTTCCATCTGGCCTCGTAGCTTGACAGGGGCTCGCCTCGCTCGACGTGAAGCGCTGCTACCTCACCTGCGAGGTGTCCCGAGACCATCGCCGTCGGGATGCCTCCGCCATTGGTCGGCATTATCATTCCGGCGGAATCTCCGACTGAGAGCAGTCTACCACAATACGTCTTCGATATTGCCCCATCAATCGGGAGAACATCGGCAATCATTGTTCGAATGCTCCCCGATCTCAGCTTGTCGGCCGTAAGGGGATATCTGTACACGAAGTAGTCGAGACTGTCCCGTGCCTTGCCAGCTTTCATGAACGGCGTTCGGACGCCGACTCCGACGTTTGCGGCAGAGCAGCTCTTCGGAATTATCCATCCGTATCCGCCCGGGGCGATAGACATGCCAAGATACATCTCAGTGACATCCGACTCGATGTTCAAGTCTTCAATCAAGTACTGGTAGTTTGTCGCCACGTTCTTCCGAAGCTTGTAGCGATCGCTGACGAGCCCTGCTGATGAGGCCGTCATAGACGGAAAGCCGTCCGCGGCGATGACCACCTTGGCTTCAACCGATTCCGGTCGGGTCGGGCCGACACTCATTCGTTCACTCTTCTCAAAGAGGCGGACCGCGCGCCCAAGCCTGAATTGCACACCGAGTCTACTGGCGCCTTTTGCCAAGTGTTGCTCAAGAGTAGTACGATCTAGGACGTATGCTCTAAATGGGAATTCCCAGCACTTCTCCAGCGGCGAGTAGATCCTGAGCCTCTCGCACGCATTGCTGATCGCATCGGATGGAATCTCGAAGAGGTGTGCGACATCTTCAGATCCAGGCAGCAGATCCAGCATCTCCTCCTTTCGGGGGAAAAACTCGCCGCATCTCACCGGGACGCCAACAACGGTCTTTTTGTCAAATACAAGGACGGACGCTCCACGCCGAGCAGCAGCGATCGCGGCCTGCAGCCCTGCCGGGCCCGCTCCGACAACTATGATGTCTGCTTTTGGAAGGCTCAATTGTCATTCAGACCGCGACGACGCAGACTGGGAGATCTGACCTGATAAGGAGTTGTACGCCTAAGCACTCTTCCGGATTGGAATTGGTCAATTCAAGAACGCATTATATATAAACTAGAGCCGGCAGACCCCTAGTAAATACGGTAAAGAGGATGCGAGCATGGAAGCGAGAAAAGTCCAGCGAGTAGGATATTCCACCCTAACGGTCTCTCTTCCACGTAGTTGGGTTCAGGAAGTCAACCTGAAACAGGGCGACGTGGTTACGATCAAGAGAGAAGACGACGGCTCTCTCAGAGTCTTCAGTGGCCTAGAGCAGAAACACGAAGAAGCCAGGAAGTGTATAATCGACGCAGATCTCTGCGACAAACCTGACCTGCTTACGCGCCTGATCACTGGCAACTACATACTCGGCCACGACACGATCCAGATAGTCGCTAAGCGAGAGCTGAAACCCGAGCATCTTGAAGAGACCAGACGAGCAACACAACGCCTGACGGGCCTCGGCATAGTCGAACAGACCCTCAGACAAGTGACCGTGCAAAGCTTTGTCGACCCGACAAAATTCCCCGTCTACGGATTGATGCGCCGACTTCACATCGTAATCTCATCAATGCAGGAAGCAGCTGTGAAGGCGCTCGTAGAGAAACGTCCAGACTTGGCAAACGAGGTCTCGCACATGGAGTCGGAAGCCGACCGAATCTACTGGCTGGTCGTCAGACAACTCCTTCTTGCAATCCGTGACAGAAGCGTAGGGTCGAAGATTGGAATAGAGTCACCCCCTCACGTCGCCGGAAATAGAATAGTCGTCAAAACCTTGGAGGAAATGGCTGACTCAGCGGAGAATATCGCAAAAGAAGTCTTGGCAATGAAAGACTTCAACGGAGCCGGTCAGCCGATACTCGAAGGGATCTCAAAGTTCAGTGCGATGGTTCAATCCGTCTCTGACAGGGTGATGAAGGCCTTGCTTACCTTGGACGTGAAGCTTGCAAACGACGCCATTGCGAACAGCGAGGCTGCCATGAAGGAGCAGCGAAGGCTCACGGAGAAGATTCTCACCTCCGCGAAGGATGTGGGGTTGGCCGTGAGCTTGAGAACCATCGTCTGGAACCTTGGCGAAATCGCTAGGTACGCGAAGATCATAGGCGAAATAGCCATCAACCGCACACTGGAAGCGCCCAGTGAGATCTGCAGGCTGGAGAAAGCCTAGAGCCCCGCCGCGATTCTCATCGTCAGCGAGAAGATCGGCTCCGGATACACTCCGATCAGAATGATGATTGCGACTGACAGTGCTAGGACGCCTACGAAGAGACGGGGTTCTTTCAGGCGTGCCATGTCGGGCGCGTCATCAAGATACATCCGCTTTACGACCCATCCATAGTACGCTAGGGAGAAAGCGCTGTTCAGCACACCTGCCAGTGCCAGCCAGTAGATGTGGGATTCTACGGCAGCAGTGAATAGGACCACCTTGCTGATGAAGCCGTTAAGGGGGGGAACTCCTGCAAGGGCCAGCAATGAGATGGTTAGTGCGAGCGCAGTGTAGGGCATCCTCTTACCCAAACCCGAATACCCGTCCAAAGCTGTGGTTGACAGTTTCATCATGATCGCTGCAGCTGCAAAGAAGGCTGCTGACTTCATTATCGAATGGTTCAGGATGTGAAACAGCGCGCCCCCTATTCCAAGCGTTGTCGGAGCCGCAAGCCCGATCATGATGTAGCCAGACTGGGCGATGCTGGAGTATGCGAGAAGGCGTGTGAAGCTCTTTTGCATCAGCGCGCCCACGTTCCCCAGCGTCATTGTCAGTAGAGCAACGACCCCAAAGATCGTTGACCAGTCCGCCTTGAACAGCACTAGAGAAACAAGGAATACTCTCAGCAGCGCTGCGAATCCGCCGCTCTTTGTTCCTGCAGCCAGCAGCGCTGCGATCGTGGTCGGGGCACCCTGGTAGGCATCAGGTATCCACATATGAAACGGAACAGCGGCAACTTTCATTCCAAAACCACAGATGAAAAGGGCAATGGCGAGGACGGTCATCGGTTCCAAGAGCAGGCTCTTTGAAGCCAGCCGCTCCCCGATGATGACCATGTTAGTGCTGCCAGTGACCCCGAAGAGCAGGGATATCGCATAGATCAGCAGACCCGAGGATAGTGCGCTGGTCAGGAAATACTTCACCGCTGCCTCGTTGGAGGCACGATCTTTCTTCAGAATCCCCGTAAGAACGTATGTGGGGACGCTCATCAGCTCCCAAGAGATGAACAGAACGACCAGATCAACAGAGAGCGCGACCAGTACCATTCCAAATGTCGAAAACAACAGCAGTCCGTAGTAGGCGAGGGGATTCTCGACCTGCTTCATGTACGAGATCGATGTAACGTTCACGAGTATCGAAATGAACAGAAGAACAACTGCAAAGAACAGTGAAAGAGGATCGAGCAAGAGCACACCATTGACAAGTGCATGTGATGGCTGACTGCCAAGGAGCAAGTACAGGGCGGAGCTGAGGGAAATCATGAGTGCTGCCATCGTCCAGTACGGCACAAGGTTTCTCCCGAAACTGCGGAACAGTTGATCTACTGCCGGGGTGAGTAGGCCGAATATTGGAATGGGGAAGAGAAGCAGAATCGCGAACGAGTCCATCATGAGAACCCCGTGGGAATGCTCTTGTTCGACCAATCACGTATAAAGAACTTAGTTCTGAACACCTGTTCGTCGACGACTACCTTATGGCCTCACAACAGTTATTTGCTGTTCCCCTACGCTGATTCTAGGAAATCTATGAACAGAGGATGAGGCGATTTGTCCTCCCCAGAGATCATGAAGAAGATAGTGGAGGCAGAGAAGGAGAGCCAGCGGATGCTTGATGAAGTCAATCGGGAGATCGCTGAGCTTGGGAAGGGCAGCCCAGGCAAGATTGCCTCGATGAGGGAGCAGATCCTTCGAGAGGCTGATGAGCGGAGAGAGAAAGCACTTGTCGAGGCTGAGAGAGCTGGCGCTGAGGAGGCTGAACGCATAGCCTCGGAAGCAAGAAGACAGATGGAGGCACTGGCTCAGATCTCAGAGGCCAAGCGAAAGCAAGCACTTGAAAGAGCGATGGCTCTGCTTCTCTCCTAGCCTACGGAGGCGGTAGTTGTGAGTTCCAATTTGGAGAAGCTTGTTGAAGACATCATCAGGGAGAGCAAGGCCAAGGCCGAGGAGACAAAGAGAGACGGGCTGAGCCGGATTGAAGAGAGTATGGCAAGGGCAAGGGCCGAGACCGTTCGAGAGGCAGACCGGATCATTCGAGACGGTGCGGCAGAGTCGGAAGCTGCAAGAAACCGACGCGTCAGCCAAGAGAAGCAGAAGGTACGTCTTGCATATTTGGCCGAAAAGAACAGGGTATTCGGCGATGTGATGAAACAAGTGCACACTCGACTTCTGGAGTTTTGCCGGGACGAGTCCACTTACCGGCCGTTCCTGCTGAACGCGATCGCACGAGGAATCAACGCAGTTCCATCCGAAACCGTCAAAGTTGCTCTGTCCGAGAGAGACCTTCGTAGATACAAGCGCACCAAGTTGCTCGAACATGCGCTCGCCGAGGCGCGGACAACCAAGAAAGCCACATTCAGCGATGAGCCCGTCGAGACGATCGGCGGGGCAATTGTGACATCCCAAGACGACAAGATAAGGGTTGACTGCACCTTGGAGGGGAGGCTTGAACTGATGAAGCCGCAACTGCTCGTTGAGATTTCGAAAATTCTCTTTGCTGCCTAGTCCGAGGCAGTCACTTCAAGGTTGGGCAGTTGTCGTTGTCGACGAAACGAGCCTCAAGATATGCTCAAGTCTCAGCATCTGTTCGCGCCATGAAGTCCAAGATGATTGGAAGGGACGGATACGATCGCCTGCTCAGATGTTCAAGCTCATCCGAGTGCCTGTCAATACTCCGAGACGGAGGCTATTTTGAAGCTGCAGCAATCGAAGGCGAACTCCTTGACTCGACTTTGTGGCAAGGCCTGTTTGATGGAAAGATGGTTGCCCTTGTACACAAGCTGGCCAATCTGTCGCCAGACGACTGCGCACAGCTGCTGACCGAGTTTGAGGGTCAGTATCGCCTTGAATTGCTGAGATCCGGCCTAAGACTCATGGTTGCACACGAAGAAGAGGAAGCACCTTCTGACAGTATGCCGTCCGACCTGGGCCCTGATTTCTTGCGTAGCACCGTGGAGACGCGAAACGTGGAACGTCTCGTTCAAGCTGCAGGCGCCCCCATGCTCTACAGCGAGATCTCGTCTGCTTTGGCCGAGAAGAAGCCGCTGCCCCTTGTCGAGGCGATCGTCGACAAGTATGCTCTTACTCGTATCTGGACCGCGACCGACATGTCCGATTGGGTTGACAAGCAATCGGTGCGAGACCTAGTAGGCGAACACATCGATGCAATCAACTTGCTCCTTGTGGCACGATCGAAGGCTCTTGGAATTGCCGGCGACGAGGTTCAACGGTGCCTTGTGCCCCTGAACTACCGCCTTGGAGACGCTCTTTCAGAAGCTGCAAGTAGCGGGTCGACAACGAATGCGCTAAGGGTTTTCACGAAGACCATCTACGGCAACTCTGTGGAGAGATTCGTTGATACTTTCAAGGAAGGGGATTCGCTTCATCCACTCGATGTGTCGCTCCGAAGACGGCATGCAGCCAGTTGCTTGTCTGCGTTCTCCGGATTTCCGTTCATCGCGGGTCTGCCGCTTGCCTTCGCATACCTTATGAGCTACGAGGTCTCGGACCTGCGTTGCATAGTCTCTGGCAAAGATGACGGCCTAGCGTCGGAGAAGATCGAACCGTTCCTGATACTCTAGAAAGCGTTATAATGGACTCACGAGCTTAGCCGTCACCTCGTGATTTCAGTGCTTACAAGGTCGCGACGAATGCTATTTGCAATTATGGCGACGATCTTGGGGCTGGCCGCGATATCACTCATGGCTGCGGTTTCATATTCGCAGCAGAGTTCGCCGCAGCAGGCCGCCGCCATCCCCGAGAAGGGCCTGTATCTCATTGGGGCAGGCATTGCAGCAGGCTTGGCTGCGTTGGGGGCGAGTCTCGGACTCGGGACCGCAACCGCGGCGGCGATAGCTGCGATCGCCGAGAAACCCGAGGTCTTCGGAAGGACGCTTGTCTACATCGTGCTCATTGAAGCGATCGCGATCTACGGGCTCGCGATGTTCTTCATCATATTCAGCCTGCTGTAGCCTCGGGAACTGAGGCCACTGCGGGGCTACCGAGCCTGGTGTATGTGCGCTCTATGCCAAAGGGTTTGAAGGCCACTCCTGAGCCAGAGTAGAATTTCAAGAACCATTCGACCCAGTGAAGCCTGAGGCTCTGGAGAAAGACGAACGCTGCCTCCAGAACAAGGATCATCACTAGTGTGAGGAAGCTGAAGATGGCAATGCCGAAGTGGATCGGCATAGCGAAGAGAATCGCTAGGAAGAGAAGGCTGAACACGTCGTGTATCATCTTCATCGCCATGATTCGGATGTAGGAGATCGTATGAGAAATGGAGGCTAACATCGACTCCATCCAGTGGCCGACTCCCTCAAATGGTCCGCTAGTTCTCACTCTCGCGACCAACATCAGCGCGGAGGGGAGACCGAGTAACAGGAGGACCGTGGGGAGGTTCGACAGCGCATACGATATGAAACGGAACCCATACGTAACAATCAGGTAGCCGAGCGTCAAGTAGAACCAGAGCCAAAGCCCTGGACCGGCGAGCAGCTCTTCGTAGTCCCTATTCTTGACTTTGTTCACGATGTCCAGCATCAGCCCGGATGAGACGTGCGCGATTCCTATTATGATCGACACTTTGAGAAGCGCCATGGGTTGCCTGAACGGGTCGAACCAGAGTGGACCGTGAAGGCCTGTCAACTCTTGGAACCATTCTTCGCTCCCCATTACAGTTCCATAGAGAAAACCGCAAACCGTCGCAGCAGCTCCTCCGAGTACCAGCAGGCCGGATCCGTCCAGTATCATGTTGAATAGGCTGCCGAGTCCGGCGAAACTCTGTTCTGAGAAACGCACTCCCTTCCTCCTCGCGTAGAGCAGCACAATCGAGACCAAGACAACCAGCAAGCCGTGGCCTACGTCACCAAACATCAGGCCGAAGAACAGCGGGTACGTCACAAGCCATAGCACACTTGGATCTATCTCATTGCTGGCAGGTGTTCCAAAGCCGAGGGTCAACCGCTCGAAGATTCCCGTCCCTCTCGGGTTTCGAAGCATCGTGGGGCTGCCCCTACCGGACCAGTCCTGGACCACGCAGTGTCCCTCAGAGGCATTGCTCAGCTTGGCCTCTAGTTCCGGGACCCTGTTGGCCGGCAACCATCCCTCGATCACATAGGTGGACTCCGTTTTTCCGCAGAGCCCCTTGGCCTCTTCCAAGATCCTCTCAGCGTTGGCTTGCTCGCCAGCAACCTGCAGCCACTCCGAATTCTGCGAGGCCAGTTCTCGTAGCTTCGTTTTGAGGTCTCCCGCTCGCTCACGTGCTCCTTCAACTCGGCTCTCGGGTTCGAACCTCAGCTTCCGCGCTCTGGAGCCTCGGAGGATCTTCAAATCCAGAGCCTGGCTCAGTGTTTGGATGACCGCGGCTTCACCTTTTCGAGCAGCCAGTGCCTGAGCCACCTGATCGGCAACTGCTCGCCTGACTGACTCAGCTACGTCTTTCCTGTGAATAGTCTCGCCGA
>CAZUTN010000018.1:2020-15935 GCA_964623365.1 uncultured Candidatus Bathyarchaeia archaeon | reverse complement strand
ATATCTTTCTCTCGCCGAGGCTGACATCGTTGAACGACAACCAAGATTTGACGCCTTTCACGATTCCCTGCAGATACGAGCCAGCGTAGCCTTTCTTCTACAGCTCGGTGACTGCGTCGACGAGTAGGCTGTGGATTTCCTGCGGCTCCTTGCGGAGGAGGTCGGATGGTGTCAGATGCAGTCCGATACAGAAGAGTCCGAGTCGGCGCAGGTCCACTTCAGCTGTCAGCGCGGAGGCGCGGCTGACGTTGTCGTACCATCGTTTGAGCTGCGGGTTCTCGAGGAGCTTCTTATGTGCCAATCTACGCGGCCCAGGGCCGCTTCTTTGCCTGCTATAAAAGCCGCCGACGAACCGATTCTCGGGACTCGCCCAAGTAGTTTGGCGGGCGGGGCAGGATTCGAACCCGCGACTCCAGGCTCCGGAGGCCTGTGCCCTATCCTGGCTAGGCGTCGGGAGAGACTTGCTGTTCCCTATACCCGCCCAAACCCGCCCGATTCTGCGTGCAATGGCGAGCCAGAGAGCCCGTCGTTCTGCAACTCGCAATCGCGAGCAGATAGCTTGCTGAAGGATACTTAAGGTGCGTCATTCGAACAGCGTCTTGGGCGATCTCTTCGAAGGTTTCCCCAAATCTATTCAGTAAGCTACACATGTAAGACTGCGCATCGATATGGAACGGATCGGCGGAAGTTCACAATGGCCTCGACCCTTTCAAGATTCAGAGATGAATGCGTCGAGGCTTTGGCGTCTTCCGTCTCTGCACTGTACCACATCGACATAGGAGAGGCGACGCTACAGGAGCCTCCATCTCAAGAGTTTGGCCAGCTGGCGTCCTCCGTTTCATTCGAGCTCGCAAAGACTCTGAAGACCAATCCGGCCCGCATCGCGAGCGAGATTTGCCGCAGAATTCACTTGAGAAGGTTTGATCTGATAAGCCGAGTCGAACCGGCAGGCTCAGGGTATGTGAACTTCCATCTGAATTTCAGCAAAGCTGTCCGCGAGATTCTCACCGATGCGATATCTGCGGGGGAGCGCTACGGACTGGAGACAGCCAAGGAGCCGAAGGGGATCATTGTTGAACATACAAGCGCAAACCCGAGCGGCCCATTGCACCTAGGGCACGCGAGAAACACCATACTGGGCGACGCGCTCGCTAGGATGCTGAAGGCCAGAGGGCACAGAGTCCAGACAAGGTTCTACGTGGACGATGTGGGCAAGCAGGTAGCGATGCTTGCCTACGGGTATTCCCTTCTAGGAGAACCCAGACCCGCCGGAAAGCCGGATCAGTGGCTCGGTCTCCTCTACGCCTGCGTGAACTGTGCGGTTCAGATCCAGACTCTGAAGGCGGAGATCTCTCGCCTGCGCGAGATATCGGATCCTGAACGGAAAACGGCCGAATTGACACCAGAGCTGGATGATTGGACAACGGTCGCAAGTGAACTCGAATCGATTGATTCTCCGCTATTTCACAGAATCCTCGAATCGGTTCAATCACGGACCGAACCAATGCAGGAGGTTGAGCAGATTGTCATCCAGTACGAGAGGGGCGAGGAGAGGGTGTGGAGGCTTGTTAGGACGGTTGCTGAACTGTGCCTTGAAGGAATCCGTCAAACGCTTGAGCAGATAGAAGTTGGATTCGATCGATGGGATTGGGAAAGTGACCTCGTTTGGAGCGGACAAGTGCAGAAAGCGATGCAGAAGCTCGCGTCCACGCCATTTGCAGCCGTGGACGGCATGTCCGTGACGCTTGATGTTGACAAGATTGCAAGGATCCATGGGCTGGACAAGACTCTAGGCTTTGCAGAACAGTACGAGGTGCCCACGCTGACGCTCGTCAGGAGTGACGGCACGACCCTCTACGTGGCTCGTGACATCGCATACTCAATTGAGAAGTTCCGAGACGCTGACGTCGTAATCAACGTCATAGGTTCTGAACAGAAGCTTGCCCAACTACAGCTGAAACTGGCTCTCTACGCGCTCGGCGAAGAGCGAGTCGCCGAAAACCTAGTTCACTATGCGTACGGAATCGTCGAACTGCCGGGAGTGAAGATGTCGAAGCGCAGGGCTCGCTATATCAGCTTCGACGAGATCCTCAATCAAGCCGTTGCACGTGCACAGGAGAAGATATCGACGCGGATAGATGCGCTCTCTCCCGAGGAGCGAGCGGAGATCAGCGGAACGGTGGGACTCGCGGCCATAAGGTATGCCATGCTCGCGACTTCGAGTGCGAAGACAATCACGTTCACTTGGGAAAGAGTCCTCAGCTTGGAAAGGAACAGCGCTCCTTTCATCAACTACGCATATACGAGGACGCGAGGGATCCTGACAAAGGCAGGAGACGCCAGCGGAGAACCAGACTACGATGCTCTTACGGACCCTCTGGAGCGTTTGCTGATACTTGAGATCGGCAAGTTTCCTGCCGTGTTTGCAGAGTCCGCCGACAATCTCAGGCCGGAACAGATCGCTGCCTACGCCAATATGCTCGCAGAGAAGTTCCACGAGTACTATGAGAGGGTGAATGTCATCCGGGCAGGGAATCCGAAGCTGAGAGCTGCTAGGCTCACGCTTATCCGTGCGCTTAGAGTGGTTCTCGCCAACTCGATGTACGTGCTTGGCATCGGTTTATCTGAGAAAATGTGATACATTGTATGATCGTCTTTTCCCCCGAACGTCATGAGGCGCAGTTGATGCGTCGTAGGGCTATCAAGGAGTCGGAGGCTGATTGTTCAATCTAAGAGGGCTCTTGTCTGTGGACTTTCATCCCCGGAAGGATAAGTTTGATCATGCTTTTCTCTATCTTTTCGTGGTCAGCGCCGTTCTCAGACTCATCTGGCTTGACAGACCCCCGGGACTACTGATCTTCGACGAGACTTACTACGTCAACGTGGCCAGAATCCTCCTAGGGTTGCCCCAGCAGCCAAATGTGTGGCCAGGCGCTACCCTTGGAATCGACTCCGTCAACCAAGAGCACCCACTTCTCGCGAAGCTTCTCATCGCGTTTTCGACGAGTGTTCTGGGAGACAACGGTTGGGGATGGAGGATTCCGAGTGTGCTCTTCGGCCTTCTCTCAATCTTCGTGCTCTATCTCCTTCTGAAGAAGGCATCAAAGAAGCCGCTGATCGCCCTGATGGGAACATTCGTCTTCAGCTTTGACACTCTGGTCTTTGTGCACAGTCGAATCGCGACCCTGGACATATTCGTCCTAGGTTTCATGCTCTTGGGCTTCTATTGGTATTCCTCGGGAAGGCTGAAACTCAGCGCCCTCGCGATGGCTCTTGCCACCCTCTGCAAGATAGGCGGATTCTACGGGGTCATGGTGGTTGGTGCGTTTCACTTGGTGAGAGAGCTTGTCTCAAAGGGCAGGAAAGCGGACTGGCAAGGCCTTTTGGCGTTCTTCGAGAAGTACGCTATCGTCTATTTGGGCTCCTTCTTGGTGCTCTTGACCTTGGTTGACTTCTTTTGGGCGGGCTACAAGAATCCGTTCGAACACTTGTCTCACATCTACACGTACACCTTCGCGCTTCGCGCACCGGACGTGCGCGCCCCCAACGACATCTGGAGCTATCCTTGGGAGTGGCTGCTCAATCATGTGAGAATCCACTACGCGGCTGTGAACGTCTCCGTGTATACAGACAGCGTCCTCACTCGAACGTATCCGAGCGTTGAGTTCATCGGAGCCATGAACCCGGCGGTGATCTTCATGACGATCCCCGCAATGTTCTACAGCGCGTACAGCTACTATGAGACCAGAAACGAGTTCGCTTTGTTCATAGTCGCATGGTTCTCGATGACATACTTCCCATTCTTTCCCGCTGCCATATTCGGACACCGGATAATGTACATCTTCTATTTCCTGAACACGGTTCCAGCTGTCGCCGCGTCGATAGCATACATGATCGTGCAGGAGTCGCCGCCAAAGATCTTCGTGTTGGTCTACGTTGCCGCCGTGGTCGCGGCCTTCTACATGATGTTCCCGTTCAAGATCGTTCCCTGAAACGAGCGTTGGCTGGCATAATCGCAGACCGCGTTGACAATACTCAGGGATTGAGTACCTCGCGTCGGAAGATCGAAAAGAAACGGCGAACTGAGCAGGGGCGGTCTCGATGGACGATCAGTCGCTCTTCTCAATCTTGATGTCTATGGTGGAGACGTTCCGTGTGTCTCCTCCTTCGCCGATCACCTGCGTCCCGATGGTGACTTCCTTGACCGACATCTTGCCACCGAAGAATCTCCTCCTGACAACTTCAACGACGTCGACTGCCCGACTGATCGCTCTTCCTCGAGCTCTGATCGTGAGTATCTTTGCTCCGCTCTGGAAGTGCATCATGACCGCAGTCGCGTAGGCCATGACAGGCTTCTTTCCGATCAGTATCGTGTCAGGGGGTATGGGTTCTCTAGGGGCGGTTGGCAGAGGGAGGCTCGTCGCGGGCTTTTCTGTCATGCAATGTTCACCTCCGAATCAGAGACATGCTTGAACCGGTGCAGGGGTATTCTTTCGAGAACTTGACTTAAGCCTTGTCATGCGGAGGGGTGTCAGCTCTTGAGAGAAGGTGAAAATTGACACTCTCAAGTGTGTCTTGGCGTTCGCAATGACCATTCTCTCGTGACACGTTGGGGTTGCAAACCTCTTCACTCTGTGAGCGGGCGTACCAGGCATCTCATAGGAAGCCTTCATCTGATTCTGGTTGAGCCAGACCTTGACGGTCAGTCTTCTGTGATCTTCACATAGACCATTTGTGAAAACACGGAGATCGATGCTATTTAAACCTCGGAACCCTCAACAATCGCTGATCACACGCACGCGTCATCACGATCGCACTCTTAGAGACGTGACAGGGGCTTGTTATGAGAAAGGTCCTCAGCGAGTCGCGCTCTTTTTGACAGATTTCTTTCCAGAAATCTAATGGCAACAGGCCTCCTAGACCACGAATTCACAACTCAGTTTGTAGGTTGCACAATCTAGGAGTGACAATCTTGAGACATAGCTTCAACGACTGGGATAGGCAACCCCTTACGACTCGCATCACCAGCCGAATGCATCGCGGCCTACCTCTCAAGGAACGAGTCGACGAAGCAATCTTTCGCCTACGAGTTCAGGAGAACCGGCTCGAGGGCGCTGCCAATCGAATGCACCAGCATGACAAAGAGATGTTCAACAAGTGTGTGCGAGCCCAGATGGAAAAAGATGCAGCTCGGGCGGCAATGTATGCGAACGAATGCGCACAGATCAGGAAGATGGCCAAGGTGACGCTCCAGTGCCAGCTTGCACTCGAGCAGGCGGCCCTGAGACTCGAAACCGTTCGCGAGTTCGGACAGGTTGCGTCGATGATGACTCCCGTCGCGGCGGTAGTCAGATCGGTTCAGGGCCAGATCACAGGCGTTATCCCTGAGGTAGGGTTCGAGCTCGGGGAAATCGGAGAAATGCTCAACAGTGTCGTATACGAGGTGGGCGAAGCTTCCAGCGCAAACTACGAGCCTCAGACTGCAAGCGAAGAGGCGCAGAGGATACTGACGGAGGCCAACACTCTCGCAGAACACAGGATGCAGCAGCGTTTTCCAGATCTGCCCCCAACACCGTCCGCCGTTCCTCAGAAGGGAACGGAACAGGGATTTCAGTAGCAGCGCTTCGGAGCTTCGGGTGTCGATCAATGGTCATAATCGTGGAAGATTTGGGAAAATTCCTCGGCAAGACCGTTCAAAGCCCTTACAACGTCCCCATCGGTAAACTGCTCGGGCTTGACACGAACATCAGGAACGAAGTCACTCAAATCACCGTCGAACAGGGATCAGGAGAACTCGCAAAGTACCCGGTTGCTCAGCTCAGGATTCAGAACGGATCGATCGTGCTCGTTCCCGCGTGGAAAGACGCAGCTGCGGAGCTGGAGAGGGAATACCTCACCGCGTCAAGGCGAATGTCCGCGCTCAAGTCGCTCCTCTCTGATGGTGACATCGATACAGCTGCATACAGAGCAATGACAAGCGAATATGAAAGTGCCATACGTGCTATGGAAAGTCGGCGAGTCGCGCTCGTAGATTCGCTCAAGGAAAGAACGGGAAAGCTTGAGGAACGAATCCGAGGGCTCCAGCTTGCGTTGACAGATAACAAACTTCTCTACTCGTCAGGAGTGGTGGAATCAATCGCATACAAGGAAGCATGTCAAATCATACACGAGCTCCTTGACGGGTACCTCGCCGAAAAGAAGGACATTGAAGCGACGATCGAAACCTTGACAGGCACGGAACACAGGCAGCCGACACAAGAGCCAACCGGATCGGAGCAGGCAGAGCAGAAGATTCCAGACTTCGTCGTTGTTAGACTGAGCGAAGAGTCTCCCGCATAGGGAGGGTAGAGCGCTTGTCCCTTGTGAAGAAGATCGAGGAACACTTGCATCCGGTTCCACTCAAGGAGCGAATCATGCATGCCAGGTCTAGGCTCGGCATCCAGAAAGAGAGACTCGAGAGCATGGCGAACAAGATACAACAGAAGGATCGCGAACTCTTCCAACGATGCATCGGCGCGGAGATGTCTAAGGATCTTGCTCATGCCCGCCTTTACGCCAACGAATGCGCTGAAGTGAGGAAGATCGCGCAGGTGGTGCTGAGCAGCCAACTCGCACTTGAGAAGGTGATCCTGAGACTCGACACGGTCTTGGAATTCGGGGAGCTGATGACGGACATGAAACCCATTGTCGGGGTTGTCGCAGAGACCAAAGGAAGAATAGCTGGTATCGTTCCGCACGTTGCAAGCGAACTGGAGCAGATAAACTCCATGCTCGGCGATCTGAGTCTCGAAGCGGGTCCTGTCATCGACACCACGGTGGAGACCGATGCGGCAAGCGAAGATGCAAAGAAGGTTCTAGAAGAGTCGTCCGCGATCGCAGAGGAGAGGCTTTCTCAGACATTCCCCAAGCTTCCGGAATTAGTGATCGAGCAAAAGAACGTTGAGCCCGAGCCGCTGCCTGCAACCAGTAGCGGAATAGAACTCGAGCAACGGCTCTATGATTTCATCAAGGCGCATCAAGGAAACCTCCGCATCTCGGAGGCCGCGTTTGCCCTCGGCGAGTCTCCAGCCCGAATCAAAGAAACAGTCGATCGTCTGGCGAGTGAGAGAAGAATTGTCATCGAGTAGCAGCCCTCATCGAACTCAAAGTAGCGCCCAGACATGCGGGAGTCCGGCGATCATGCGATTGGAGAAGGGTTCGGCGTCGGCTTCGGAAGAACTTGAGAATCTTGCCTTGCGATACGCGAACGAAGCAATCCAGTTTGATCGGCAAGGCTCCAAAGGAATGGCTGTGTCGCGGTATCAAAGAGCATGCGAGATTCTGCTCAAACTGTGTTCCCTGTATCCTGATGCTTCTCTGAACAGAGTCTACATGGAACACGTTGAGAACTATCGGCGTAGGATAAAGGAGCTGAATGATCAAGGCGATCGCATCAACGTGACTCGTGCCCCGTCGCTGTCGACTCAGCAGGCGGAACCTCTCTCGCCGATCGAGAAGCCGAATGTCAGATGGGTCGACATTGCCGATCTGCACGACGCAAAGATGGCGGTCGAGGAGTCCGTGATCTATCCTGTCAGGCGCCCCGATCTATTCCCTCTGGGATGGCCGAGGGGGATATTGTTCTTTGGCCCTCCCGGTTGCGGCAAGACTCTGCTGGCTGCCGCGATTGCGACCGAGATCAACGCCGAGTTCTTCTGCGTAGACGCAGCGACGGTGATGTCCAAGTGGTTGGGCGAATCTGAGAAGAACGTGGCGCATCTCTTTCAGGGCGCAAGGCGGGAAGCCGCTTCCGGACGACCCTCAATCATCTTCATCGACGAAGTGGACTCCCTGGTGGGGATTAGGACAGAGGAAGTTGGTGGAGAAGTACGCACCAGGAATCAATTCCTGAAAGAGATGGACAGTATCCTTGACAAGGCTAGCCCGATTCATGTGTACGTCGTTGGGGCAACGAACAAGCCGTGGGTTCTTGACGAACCTTTCATCCGGCGTTTCCAGAAGAGGATATTCGTTCCTCTGCCAAACCGAGAGGCACGAGCCGAGCTCATCTCTATCTATTCGCAGAGTTTGAACATCAGCGATGACGTTAGCGCTGATGAGGTGGTCCGGATAACGGACGGCTTCTCTGGCAGCGATATACGCGACATTCTGCAGTCCGCTCAGATCATGGTGGTTCGAGAGCTATTCGAATCTAAGAGCATTGGGGAGGGTTCAAGACCCAGAGCGATCAGCATGCAGGACATTCGCGAGATTCTTCGAAAGCGGCGCCCAAGCGTCTCTCCTGAGATGCTTCGATACTACGACAGATGGTATGAAACATACAAGGCGTTGTGAGAACATGCAAGTTTCCACCGATTCAACCGATCTGAAGATCCTTGCGGAACTCGTTGAGAATGCAAAGTCATCATTCGTGGATATCGGGAAGAAGCTTGATCTTCACCCCAACGTAGTCGCGTACAGAGTAAACAAACTCGAACGCCTAGGCATCATAAGAGAGTACACAACTAGGCTGGATCTCGAAAAGCTCGGGCTCTCCGAGCAGATCTTCGTTGCTGCCAGCTTGCCAGGCAACTCCGAGCGCGACCGCGTCCTCGAAGAGATTGCTTCGATGCCGCAGACGATCCAGGTCGTGAGTTCTCTCGGAGAACCCGAGAGTATCTTGTTTCTTGTAGGGAAGAACAAAGCCGACGTCGACAAGACCATGTGGAGGCTTAGAAACATGAACGTCAAGATCGAATACACCGGCTCAATCATACGCACCTACGAGGAAGGCGGCCTTTGCAACTTCCTGAAACTGCTCGCAAAGGAGTTCGAGGAATCCAAGAACCTCTCCAAACAGCCGGTTATAAGTCAACAAACTTAAGGAGGGAAAGAGAATGTTTAAGGAAAACAGATCGATCGTCGGTAGAGTGAAGGAAGCGTTTCACCCCACGCCAATTCGCAAGCGTATCACGGAAGCGCTCTTCAGACTCAAGATGCAGCTCTCGCGCCTAGACAGGACCGCTCAGAGAATGCAGCAACGCGACGCCGGATTGTACAGCAAGTGCGTCACTGCTGTGCAGCAGAAGAACGGGCAACTCGCCTCGATGTACGCTGGTGAATGCGCCGAGATACGGAAGATGGCAAAAGTGGTTCTGCAAAGTCAACTCGCCTTAGAGCAGGTCGCCCTGAGACTTGAGACGGTTCTCCACTATGGCGACGTCGCGCACGCCATGGCACCCGTGGCGAACGTAGTTCGAACCATCAAGACACAGCTGGAAGGTGTACTTCCTGATGTGTCTATGGAGCTTGCATCAGTAAACGAGTCACTAGAATACGTCGTGCTCGAAATCGGGGATGCCACTGACCAGTCCTTTGACATATCAGTTGCTGGCGACGACGCTCAACGAATCCTGAATGAGGCAAACGTTGTAGCAGAGCATAAAATGCGAGAACGTTTCCCAGACCTGCCCCCGGTTCCAACACAAGAAGCAAGAATCCAGTGACCTCTGCGGTTTCTGGATTCGCGTCCTCACTTTTTCGCTCTTTTCGAAAGGCATATAGCCAGTCTCGTCAAGCTGGCCCACCTCGTGGAATTCAATGAAGACCTTCGCCAAGGCGCTCACGGTTTCAACAAGGGACAAGTACCAACTCATAGACCTGACCGGGAGTATCGAGAAGACTGTCTCCGAGTCGGATATCGAAAGAGGCCTGTGCTTGGTGCATGCTTCCCACGCGACCGCTGCCATAATATGCAACGAGAACGAGACGGGATTGGTTCATGACATTCTGCAAAAGGTTAAGGAGATATTTCCTCCAAGTGCCGGGTACCTTCACGACAGAATTGACGACAACGCATCCAGCCACATAGCTTCGGCCTTGATTGGCGCGTCACGCATGTTCCCGGTCGAAGGCGGTCGACTCGTGCGGGGCACGTGGCAGAATATCTTTCTCTTGGAGCTTGATGGTCCACGAACGCGACGCGTCGTGAACGTGCACATTCTGGGCGAGTAGGAAGAAAGCCCCTCTAGGACAATCTGCTTTGAGCACTGATGGAAGATGACCCCGGTAGACCAGCTTCTTGTCGTTGGCATATCACTAGCGGCCGGGACGATTGGCGCGATTCTTGGCCTCGGCGGAGGTTTCATAGTAGTGCCAATGCTCCTGTTCATCTTTGGTCTGTCAGCCCAAGTCTCCGCAGGGACCAGCCTTGTGGCCCTAGTCTTTACAGGACTCTCAGGAACCGTAGGCTACACTTGGCAACGTAGGATTGACTACAAGCTCGGGCTCTCTCTTGCAGCGGCAAGCGCCCCCGGAGCCATCCTGGGATCTATCGCCAGCAGCTATCTGACCTCGAACGTCGTGACCGGTCTGTTCGGTTGCTTCATGATACTTGTTTCGATCTACATCACTATGGACAGACTGGTGATTTCGTCCAGGGCTATTGCCGGTGGTTGGCATCGTCGCCTGGTCGACAGAGATGGAAAGAGGTTTGAATTCCGAGTCAGGAATCTGGCGTTCGCGTATCCCTTGGTCTTTGTCGCCGGAGTGCTTGCGGGATTCTTCGGGGTGGGGGGCGGAGCACTTCAGGTGCCCGTGATGATCCTCCTACTTGGCGTTCCTGTCGAGATCGCGACCGCGACATCGGCGCTGATGATAGTCGTCTCAGCGTTGACTGGCGCGATAACTCACATGCAATTGGGAAACGTGGCGTATGAATTCGCTCCGTTCATAATCGTCTCCGTGATACTGGGTGCACAGATCGGGGTTCAGGTTCAGAAACGAACGGGTCCGCGCACTTTGAGGCGCCTGTTTGCTCTCTTCCTTGTCCTCATCGGGCTTAGGATGATCTTCGTATTCTTGACCTAGGCCGTTCGCTGATCCGGGGCTTGGGCACACCGCGAACAGGAGTCAACAGGCTTTCGTCATCAGGATCTTACATATGCCTTAAAGGGAGCTCAATCTCCAGTGCCCCAGTTTGCCCAAGAGACTGAAGATCCCATGGGTCTCGTGCACATGAAGCGTGACAGAGTTGTCGAAAGAAGGCGAGGAGCATGCCCTCAAGCGAGAAGTCGGATGGTATGGCTCCTTCGCTATGGGGTACGCTGATGTCGGCGCGGATCTGTATGTCGCGATCGGGCTTGTGGCGTTTTACGCGGCGGGAGCCTCGCCCATCGCTTTCGCGATCGCCTCCGTAACCTACGTGTGCACGGGACTGGCCTACGCAGAGCTCGCCACGGCGTATCCGTACGCTGGTGGAGCTCAGGTATACTCGATGAAAGCCTTCAACGACATGGTCGGGTTTGTCGCGGGTTGGGCGGTCATGCTCGACTACACAGTCGACATCGCTCTGTTCTCGCTTGCCAGCGCTGGCTACCTGAGTTTCTTCCTCCCTTGGCTGAAACACTCTTTCTTCGAGATCGCCGTGCTAGGTCTTGACCTGAGAATCTCATACATTGGCTTCAGCGCGTTTCTACTGGTCGTTGCTCTGCTGCTTCTCAATTCTATCGGGATAAGAGAGTCTTCAGCCTTCAATGAATTGTTGGTGTCTCTTGATCTATTCGTGGAGTCAGCGATCCTTGTTATGGGTGTCTTGCTAGCCTTCGGATTGGCGCTCTTCGTGACGCAGATCACGGACTTTGGTGCGCCTTCAGTATTTCCGAATATCGTCTACGTCATGCCGAGCCTTGGGACGCAGACACAAAATTTCGTCTACGGGGTCACCCTTGCTATGACGTCGTTTATCGGCATCGAATCGATAGCTCAGGCTGCGGAGGAGACAAAGAGGCCGCAACGATGGATTCCGCGTGCCAACAAGCTGTCGATAATTGCGGTGGTGGTTTTCGCAGTCGGGTTATCAACGTTGAGCATAGGTGTAATGCCGTGGCAAGATCTAGCTGCCTCCCAGACGGATCCCATGACCGCTATGGCCTCCAGGATTCCCTACATCGGGCACTTTCTTGCGCCAATCGTCGCTTTGACAGGTTTCACCATGTGCTATGTGTCCACCAACACTGGAGTGATAGGTGCTTCTCGCGTAGTCTTCTCGATGGGACGATTCAGCCTGATGCCAGCCTGGTTCTACAAGGTGCACAAGCGGTTCCGAACGCCGATTCGAACAATCGTGGTTTTCGGGCTCATTGGTGCGGGGATCGCGCTATTGGGTGAGTTGCACTTCGTTGCGGACTTGTACAACTTCGGGGCTCTCCTGTCATATATCATCGTGAACCTTTCACTGATCGTTCTCAGGAACAAAGAGCCTGATGCATATCGGGCGTGGAAGCTTCCTGGCACATTGAAGATTCGGACGCGTGGAAGAACGGTCCACATCCCTGCAATCAGCATTGTCGGAACAATTGCTACTGCAACAATGTGGGCGCTGGTCATTGGGTTCCACGCCGAGGGGCGAATCGTAGGCACCATCTGGCTTGCAATCGGAATCCTAGGGTTTGTGGCATTCAGGAGATCTCGCAAGATGAGCGTCCTTGGAAACGAGGTCGGAAAAACCATTGCCCCGGGAGCATACATGATGAATGCGACGGTACTGGTCAGAGCTCCTGAAGATGAGGATACGGTTGTGCAGGCTCTCAAGTGCGAGCTGGACACGCGCTTTCGAGTGAAGCTACTGAATATCGTTGACCCGAGTGAGTTTGGGTTGAGCACGGAGAGCATAGGAGACTACTCCCAACTCAAGCAATGCCAAGCGGTCTCTCTAGAGGAATTGCGGCGTATGGCTAGGAGGCTAAGGTCGGAAGGATTCGAGGTTCTGTCGCAGGTAGAGATCGGGTCCACCGGATCCATTGTGCAAAGAGAAATGGAGTCACGCGACAACGACGTCGTCGTACTCATCAAGAGAAAGACGTTAAAGGGCCATCTCGAAAAGAGAGAAGATACCGCTTACGGAATCGCCTCAAGATATCCGGGAAAACTCATGGTCGTCAGAAGGTATGACTAGTATGCCAGGCGTAGTAGTGATCTTGAACATCTTTGTGCAGTCGAAGGAATTGGACAGGGTGGCAAAGAGACTCCTGACGTTGCCCGAGGTCAAAGACCTCTACGAGGTCACGGGGGAGTATGACATAGTTGCCACGATCGAAACTAAGGACATTGCCGCGTTCAGGTCGTTCATCAAAGAAAGGATCCTATCCATCGAGGGCATCCGAAGCACAGTGTCGGCCGTCATCCTTTACACCCACAAGAAGGACGGGAAGCCTGTATCCTGATGGGGCGGAAAAGAAGTCCCCGGAAGCCCCCCGTGAAGGTACTCATTCCAATCGTCACCTGCGCCGATAAGCAGCTGATGACAAGGGCCCTTTACGCGCTATCCGCTTTCAAGGATCCTGAGATTGTTCTCTTTCACGTCGTGGAAATGCCGAGCCGCACCGTACCCATCGAGGTGATCTCCCACAAAGGGGAGATCGCTCTTGCAGACGAAGTTCTGTCTCCGACCGTCAAATGGCTGGAGAAAGATGGCTACAGAACCCGCAAGAAAGTGGTTGTCGCTCGTGACGTTGCAGAAGCCATTGTCACTGAAGCAAACTCCGAAGACTACACTTTCGTTATAATGACTAAGCGTCGACCGAAGAAAGGAGTAAGAGGGCTCTTTCACCGCAGCGTCAGCGAGCGTGTGATTCGAGAAGCCAAATGCATGGTTCTCACTACGCTGACGACGGAGTCAAATGCTTCGAACGGCTAGGGCGCTCTGCCAAACGCTAAATAGACCGCTAGAACCCTAAGGGCGGCTGACACGAAGCGTTTGAGGGAGTAGGTGTAAAGGTGTCTGCGATCGTGGGTGGCTCTGTTCCAGAGCCGTAGGGTTTTCTTGCCTCCAACCTTGGACGCCCCAGTGCACGTGGTGTTTTGCGGTTGACCAAAGAGATTGGAATCACCGTATCCAAGCGAGAGGACCTCTCCGAGTGGTACACTCAGGTCGTTA
>CAZUTN010000018.1:0-1920 GCA_964623365.1 uncultured Candidatus Bathyarchaeia archaeon | reverse complement strand
GGAATCACCGTATCCAAGCGAGAGGACCTCTCCGAGTGGTACACTCAGGTCGTTACGAAGTCTGGACTCGCAGACTATGCCAACGTGAAGGGATTCATGGTTCTGATGCCGTACGGATACTCGATCTGGGAGAAGATCAAAGAGTTTCTCGACGCACGGCTCAAGGCTATGGGACACAGCAACGCGTACTTTCCGTTGCTCATCCCAGAGAGTTCCCTCAGGAAAGAAGCTGAACACTTCTCAGGTTTCACCCCCGAGGTCTTCTGGGTGACACTCGCAGGAAACAACAAACTCGCAGAGCGACTGGCCGTGAGGCCCACTTCTGAAACCGTCATCTACGACTCATACGCGAAATGGATCAGGAGTTGGAGAGATCTTCCGCTGCTAATCAACGTCTGGAACTCCGTTCTTCGAGCGGAGATCACCGCTACGAAACCCTTCATGCGAACCTCAGAGTTCCTGTGGCAGGAAGGGCACACTGCGCATGCCGACAAGGAGGATGCGGATTCAGAAGTCATGAGAATCCTTGAGCTATACCGACAACTCATCGAAGAAGAGCTTGCTATTCCAACACTCGCCGGACTCAAGACCGAGCGTGAGAGGTTTGTAGGTGCGCTCTACACAACCACACTCGAATCCATGATGCCCGATGGGAAAGCGCTTCAGATGGGGACATCACACAACCTAGGGCTGAACTTCTCCAAAGCATTCGAGATCAAGTACCTCGGCAAGGATGAGCAGACGCATTATGCGTGGAATACCTCATGGGGCGTGTCATGGCGGCTAATAGGTGCGATGATCATGCTCCACGGCGATGACCGCGGACTCGTGATGCCGCCGCGAATAGCTCCAGTTCAGGTGGTCGTCGTCCCAATTCCATACAAGGGCGCCGAGGGATCGAGCATCATCGACCAATCCAAGTTGACAGCGAAGAAGCTACAGGAGGCCGGGGTACGTGTGACTCTCGACGACCGCGAGCACTACACGCCGGGATGGAAGTTCAACGAGTGGGAGCTGAAGGGGGTTCCTCTCAGGATTGAGATCGGCCCTCGGGATGTGAGCCGTGGCGAAGTCACCATGGTTCGCAGGGACACGTCGGAGCGCTCAACGGTTCCTGTAAGCGACGCGGTTGCCCAGGCGAAGAGGCTGCTCGACTCCGTCCAGGCGTCTCTGTTTGAAAGCGCCAGCCGCGCTCTGAGGGGAGCAACCCGTGACGCACGCACCCACGATGAGCTCAAACGAATAGTTGAGAATGAAGGCGGATTCGTCAGAGCCTGTTGGTGCTCAGACACCACATGTGAAGACCAAGTAAAAGAGGAGACCGGCGCTACGATTCGCGTTGTTCCTCTGAGAGATGAGAAGGTCTTCGCGAGTTGCGTTCGGTGTGGGAAGAGCGCGAACAAGGTCGTCTATTTCGCCCGAGCATACTGATCGTCGGCGAACGACGATGCCGTGCGGAGGGCACAACGTTTAAGCGAACTTGCTCAGATCTAGGGTTCAGTTGTGCCTACTCATGGGTAAGAAGAGAAAATCGGGAGGACGCAGCAAGGGCGGAAAGGGCCGCAGTGAACTAGTCCAGTGCACGAACTGCGGGATGCAGGTCCCGCGTGACAAGGCAAAGCGGGTCACTAGCTTCGTCTCACTGGTCGAGCCCTCGCTGGCGCGCGAGCTGCGGGCTCACGGCGCTTACATTGCTCGACAGAGGATCTTCAAGTACTACTGCATATCCTGCGCCGTCCACTTTGGAGTCGCGAAAGTCAGAGCACGAGACGAGAGGCGCTTCTCCTACTAGGTCCCCACAGCGCAAGAACCTACAATCTTCTGAGCTCGGCGCCGACTAGCTTCGCTCTTCTTCTGACAACTTCGTCAGCGACGGGAAAATCCGGTCCCACACTTTCGACCATAATCGACGCAGCTGCA
>CAZUTN010000017.1:0-16313 GCA_964623365.1 uncultured Candidatus Bathyarchaeia archaeon | reverse complement strand
GACCTTGTTCCACCTGAAGACCTTGAGACCATCCATGACACCGAATGGGATCAGATTGAACAGGGCCATGAAAGCGTTGATGGCTGCGCCGGCCAGAGTCGCCACTACTAGCCCAGTGGGCTGTATCATCTGAGCAACACTGAGCAGCAAAGCAGCAAGCAGGATGTTGGTGGCGGGACCTGCAGCTGCGGTCCTGCCTACTCGATCAGGTGTTGTGTCGCCAGCGATGACCACGGCGCCCGGTGCAATGATCTTGAACGGGGAAACTGCCGACAGCGCGGTCAATAGCGCACCGAACATGTCCAGCCTGAACTCGGCCCACAACCCGTAGCGTTGAGCCACAGCTTTGTGCGTGAGCTCATGAACAATGAAGCCTGTCGTGAAGAAGAGAACAGCCGCCGCCACAGCGATCCAGCTCAAGAACACGCGAGCGGCGAAGAAGGAAAGTCCAACCCCTGAAACGAGAATGGCTCCAACCACGATATGCTTGACCTCAGTGGGGCTGAAGCTGACTCTCGATCTTCGTGTCCGCAGTGCTGGGCCGGCATATGCACGAATGTCGGTCGGCGTTATGCCTCTGACAACCGGCTCTCTGCGTATCCGAACTCTCCAGTACTCTGGGCAGTCATGGCTCTCTGGCAGTCTGTGCTGAGGGCAGAAGGCGCCGCTGCAGAAAGAGCAGACAAAGGGCATGTCGACTTCAGTGGCGCACGCTTGACACTTCATATCAATCACGTGCAGCCTGCATGGCATGTCGGGCGGCTCTTATTGATTCCTACGTCGGAGCACCGGCCAGTCCAAGCGATGATTGTGCCAACCCCTCATGATTTGCGCCAGTGTGCGCCTAGCAGTAGGCCTCGTAGCCTCTCCGGAAGGACATCAGGTCTGTGCAGAAGATACGTCATGGCGTCTCGGTAGATTCCATTGTCTACCTCTTCGCAATCGTCCCTCCAGCGTCTAGAGTACTTCAGAGAGACCTTCACGATCGCTGAGTTGAGGATTCCCGCAAACTCGTTGAGGTCCCGGGTACAAACCGTTCTTCTGCAACCCGTTTCTTGCCCTGAGCTTCTTGGAGATGTGCTCTTGAACGTTCGACGAACATGGTGCTGGTGTCCGTCGCCGAATCCGCTCAGAAGTATCAATTCACGTTGGCGACACAAAACTTTCTTGATGGTGGGCGCGAGCTTTGGCGGAGGACTTCAGTGCCTACTTGGTCTTGGTCACAGAGACCTCGTCAATACTGTGTATCACGGCGCCCAGCTCTTCGAGCACTTTGCGGACATCGGCGATCGCGATTGCCTTCCCCTCGATTGAGACCTTGATACTTTCAGTGCTTTGATCGATCTCGGCCAGTGAGACGCTGGCTCTGTCTACACCTCGGACAGATGCGAGTTTGGATGCAAGCTCATGAATCGGGGGCTCATGCGGTTTCAGCACATCCAGCACAACTCTCGTTATCTGAGTACCATCCATTGCTTTGCCACCATTGAACCATTGAACGCGAAGCACAGATGAGGTGCAACATCACGGATGCTACGAGAATTGGCTTATAATGTCACTGGCACGAAGTCTTGAGACCGCCGACCATTTGTCGGCAAGGCAAGTTCGGTGCAAGTGTCTCACCGTGTGCCGAAGCTACCCAGCACCATCAAGAGCACTGCGGTGGCGGCGCCCACGGCGACCATTCGAAGGCCGGCGAGGACCATGTTCTCCTTGGAGATCTTTCCCAAGAATGCTCCCAACACAAAAAGAATGGACAAGATCAATGCGATTGAGGCTGGAAAAGCGTACCAAGCCGGAATAATCTCGAAAAGCGCCAAAACGTATGGGATCATTGGCAACGCGGCAGCTGTGGCCGGTGAGAATCCATCCACCAACGCGGCCCATACCGACGCAACAGAGGATGCCCTCACATGGATTGAGCGGCGGAGGTCGGATAGCATCGCTCTTCTGAGTCCGCGTAGTCTTCTCGTGCGTTCTGCTCGCTCGGTGAGATAGGCGCCCGAAAGGCCGGATACACCCATAGCGAAACTGGCACCCAATCCTGCGCCGATCACGAACTTGGGGTCCGCTGATCCGGTGGCGCTCGCGCCCAAGACCACTCCAAGCATGGTCATGGCCCCGTCGAAAGAATTGATGACAAAGTATCTTCGCGAGATGCTTGCGACTCCGGCAATTCGGAGGTATTCCCTGAATTGCTTAATCCGTGTGAGCAATCAATCTGAGGCTCCCATCTTCGTTGGAGCGATCGGCTGAAGGGTAAACGCCGGTCATATTTGAATAATGCCACGTGTAGCTCTGTTGAGTTCTCGCCTTGGGGATCCAGCCGTAGCTGTCGGTACATTGACCGCACTCCGAATCAGTGTCAGCGGCCTGTTCTACGTTTTGACTTGCATGCCGCATGCGTCAGCCGGGGTGTTGCTGTCTAGTCATTCGTGTTGTCTGAGGCAGTTGTCGTCAGTGTCCTAGGTCTACGCCAAGGCCTTTCCTCGTCTTCTGGAATGGCTGCTCGTCTTACAGTTGCGTCTTGCATCGGTTTCTTGAGGTATTGCGAATAGGCACTTCCCGGTGAGCCATACGTCGCTTGGGTAGCTCTAAGCGCGTCATGTCGGTTCCGATGTATCTTTCTCTACGACAAAAACAGTTTGGTCGGGTTTTTGAAGCGTCTTCACGGTTTTCCTCGATCTGTCACTTGTGTGTCCGCATCGAGGGCATACGGATACGACCTGTCCGTCCCTTTCGTCCAAAAGGATCGCTGATTTGCAGTTTGGACAGAACTCCGTCGTCGGTCACACCCTTGCATGATTCGTCGTGAAAGGAAGCACAAGGTCCGCTTGAATTGTTGAGGATCGCAGAATTGGAGTGGCTTGAAACTTCCTTCGGGGTCTCCTGGGCCGGAAGGGAACGGCTGTCTCGTTGTCGTTTTCTGCGTGGTATTCAATCATGAGTTTGGTCTCGAACGTCAATCACGAAGCGTGGCTAGCCGAGTCTCTGTAAGGCGTTCAATCGCTTGACCATGTTCGGGTGTGATGAAAGCAGCTCCAGCACTCTATCCGCAGTTGACACCTTCCTGGACATCAAATCCCTGACCAAACCTTGGTCGGTTTTGATCCGCCCGGTCCGAGCCATCTCAGCTGCATCTCTCTCAGCCCTGTCTGGGTCGTCAATGAATAGGGTCTTGAAGCTGCTCACTCCCGTTGTCGTTGCGCTTGCATGTCGACGTTTGGTCTTGGCGCTAACGGTCACGATCTTGGCCAAAGCCTCGGAGAGTTTTCTAGGGCCGTCCTCGACAATGCTTGCACTGTGCTGATCTGCATAGTACTCGCGTAGACGGCTCAACCCCAAGACGAGTAGTGAAAGAACCCAGTATATGGCCATCGACGCCATGCCTATGAGGATGGGGGCCGCTCCTCCCTCCTGCCTGTTTCTTCCTCCCCCGAACCACGCTGATATCATCATGGAGTATCCTATGAAGTAGAATATGGCTGGTAGCACCGAGGCGAACATCATGATCTGCACATCTCTGTGTTTGAGGTGACCGAGCTCATGGGCCACAACCGCCTCAACTTCCTCTTCCTCCAAGACGTCCAACGCTCCTTTCGTGACTGCGACTCTGCTGCCGGAGATGGGCGAACCATAGGCAAAGGCATTCGGCAACGGGACGTTGGCCAACATCACCCTAGGCATTCTCAAACCTGATTTCCTGCTCAGATCCTCAACCATTCCGTACAGTTTCGGCCTCTCAGCCCTCGTAACTTCACGAACCTTGTACAACGCACCGATCAGGCGAGGGGCGAGGAGCCATTGGATAACGTTGAATGCTACCGCCATGAACGCCAAAGCCACCAAGTTCAACGTGCCGGTGAGACTCATGACGGCCGCAAACGCCAGGGTTGAGGCAGCTATGATGAACGCTAGGGTTCCGATCATCGACAGACGAAGTTTGAGTACACTCATTTTTCCGTTCGTGTTTCACGCAAGAAACTGATATAAGTGTACCGCAGTGACCGAGGATTGGATGTCATCATTCCTCTCCTGACGTAGCCGAAGCGATGAAAGAAACAGGCACGCAACGACATCGGACTCGCAAGGGGTCTTGATCAATGGGAATACGGGCTATGTGGACCTTGGCGTCGATGGCATGTCTGCGAGAAGTCACGCTGCCATTATTACTGTCCTCGGGCAAATCGTCAGGAATGCGCTATTGCCGGAGGGGCCTGCCTTGAGGAGCGTACCTCGAGGGGATGGCAGAATGATGGATGAGTTGCTCAACTAGGAGGGCATATTGTTGTCAGGCATCGCAGGAATTGGTGGTGAAGGAAGACGAGATCAAGTAGAGCGGATGCTGGACAAGATTGCGCATCGTGGTCCGGCCGGACGCCGAGTCGTGGAAGTTGAGGGCGGAACTCTTGGTGTTGTCTGGACGAAGGCTCAGGAAATTTCGGTAGGCAACTTGGAGCAGCGGCAATGTGTGCGAGACGAGGGTGGTGATGGGCATTTCGCAGAGGCAAGAGTGGTGGACGGTAGTTTGGTGCTCTGCCGCGATCAGTTGGGCGTTGCACCACTGTACTACGGATGGACTGAAGATCGCCTACTTTGTTTCGCTTCAGAGGTGAAGGCCTTGCTGGGCATCGCCCGTGAAGTACACGAGCTACCGCCCGGTCACTACTACGACGGGCACCTCGCGCAGCGGTACTTTCAGCTACAGGAGCAGCCGCCGCTTGATGAACCGGCAGAGCGCATTACAGAGGAATTGCGCCGCCGTCTGGCCGCTTCAGTAGGGAAACATATCAATGAGAATCAGGCGGGCTCATGGCTCTCTGGAGGACTGGATTCCAGCACGATAGCTGCGTTGGCGCGCCCGTACGTAGGGAAGCTTCACACCTTTGCTGCAGGACTGTCCGGCGCCCCTGACTTGGAGCACGCTCGTGAGGTCGCTGCCTTCATCGGAGCAGACCATCATGAAGACATCGTTACGTTTGACGACCTGCTTGAGAGGTTACCTGACATGATCTATCACCTTGAATCATTCGATGCCCTGCTAGTGCGCTCAAGCATAACCAACTATCTGGTTGCGGAACTCGCCTCACGGTACGTATCGACTGTTCTTTCCGGGGAGGGCGGTGATGAGCTGTTTGCTGGTTATGAGTACCTCAAATCCCTTGACGCCTCAGCGCTCCCAGGCGAGTTGATCGACATTGCGGGCCGTCTCCACAATACTGCGCTTCAGCGGGTCGATCGCTGTGCGTCGGCCTACGGGACCCTGGCGCACGTACCGTTCACAGATCCCGATGTGGTAGACTTCGCGGTCCGTATCCCCGTTAACCTCAAGCTTCGTGACGGTGTCGAGAAATGGATCATACGCCGCGCGATGGCAGACGCCCTGCCGAAACGAGTGTTGAACAGGCCGAAAGCGAAGTTCTGGGAGGGCGCTGGAGTCGGCGACCTGCTGGAGAGATATGCTGACAGACAAATCACTGATGATGAATTTCGCCAACAGCGAACTCTGCCGAACGGATGGGTCCTCAACACGAAGGAAGAGCTCATGTACTATCGTATCTTCCGGGAACGCTTCGGAGAATTGACGAACCTGTCATGGATGGGGCGAACAAAGGGCGCACCTAGATACTAACCGTCTTTGGCTTCCGAGGCCTAGTCGCGAAGTCTACTGTCATCGAGGGGTTCTCGAGGGCAGGGGCCGATTCTGACCGAATGGGCGAGCATTCCATTGCTGCTGCTCACATTCGTTCTCCCTTCAGAACGAGTGAACGAATGTTCTCGACAGTCATACCGGAGAGACCGAGCCTTTCGACTGTCCGCCCTTCCTTCCAGTAATCTGTGCCATGTAGCACACCCGCGTAGTGCACGAGAGAATCTATCGTGGGAGTCGGAACGTTCAGTAGGTCTCCCAGCGAGGACATCGGAACGAGGCTCATCGGGACATCCTCAAGCAGGTACCGATGAATGAGCGTCGGCGGAGCTTTGACGCCCCGATAGCTGGGCGTGGCTTGGATGGCCTCATACAGAGTCCTCCCGGGAGAATCATAGGCCAAGTACAGCCACTGCCGGGCAGTGTGCAGGTGCACACCGAGACTTTCCCCCAAAGCAACCCGTTCGGCATCAAGAACCTCCAAGGCTCTAGCGACCGAAGGAGTGACACCTTCGATGTAGAACTCGAAATCTGTGTGTTCGTCCTCGATGCGAGCAGCATTGAAGATGGTTGTTGCGGGATGAAAGATCGCACCTATGTTATCCAGGCTCGTCTCAAGAACGTTGGTCGCGGCTACGAACTGTGGTAACACCTTTCGAATGACCTGAAGAACCTCAGGCGTCTTGTGCGCCGGTATCGCAGCCAAGGGAACCGAGTTCTTGATGCTGAATATCTTGGCCTTCGCGAACTCCTCGTGCCGCGATACATAAATGAAAGTCTGACTTTCAGCCACAGTCACATCCGCTTTGACTTTCTTCTCATCCTTCAATACATGGCGAAATTCGATCGCCCCGAAGGTCCTGCCTGGGTTCAGGATTATGATCTGACCGTCCCTCAAGTGCGGTGCGCACTGTTCCGCGAGGAATCTGTGACCTACGGCGGGAACCACGACCATAATGATGTCGGCGTCTTCCACCGCCTCTTTGATCTCACTGGTCGCCCTTTCAACGACACCGTACCCATTGATCTCGCCTTCAACCTCGATGCTGCCACGCAGGTTGATACTCTCGACCCGTTCCTTGCTGCGGGTGTAAATGCTCACGGGGTAACCTAGAATCGCTAGGTGTCCTGCCATGGCTAGCCCTCCATGCCCAGCACCCAGTACGGCGAACTTCGGTTTCTTCTCAGACCCAGACATCACTTCTCACCGTTATGAACAGAGGTGCGCATTCGACGGTTGCTTCTTATTAGCAGGCCCTTGCTTGGACTGGGCTCGCTCAAATAATATTTGATGTTGGATAATAAATGATTGCAGACGGTACTGATTCTGATCACGCAAAGAGAGCTGTCGAGAATGACCGCCGTGACAGCTGAACCGAAGCAAGCACCAAGTCCAAGCCGGTGCGGCTGTCAAACCGAGGCGAACACTGCAGCTGACCTCTTGTTTCAGGAACACCTATTTCAAGTTCCAAACTTTGATAGGCAGGGATTCTCATGTCTGCAAGGACGCCTCACTCTAGGTTAGTCTCGGGTCTAGAATGCTTGCCTTAACTGTGGATTTCGGGAGCACGTTCACGAAGATCGTAGTCATAGATGTGGATCACGAAAAGATAGTCGCTCGAAGCATGTCTCCATCAACGGTCGATACCGATATCAATACCGGACTTGGAAAAGCGCTGGAAAAGATCGGAGGCTGGCGGAGCCTCCGAGACAAAGTGAGCCTCAAACTAGCGTGCAGCAGCGCGGCGGGCGGCCTTCGAATAGTTGCCGTCGGCCTTGTTCCAGACCTGACGGGTGAAGCCGCTCGTCGAGCAGCACTGAGCGCGGGAGGCAAGGTAATCGGCGTCTACTCTCACAGACTGACCGAGGAGGATCTCAAGCACATCGAAGAATCCAATCCTGACATGATCTTGCTCTCGGGTGGCACGGATGGCGGCGACCGAGACACGGTGCAGCACAATGGCCGTCTGATTTCCAAGTCGGGGCTCTCCTCGCCAGTTGTTATTGCCTGCAATCGCGAAGCAGCACCTGCTGTGCGCGAGACTCTGAGCGCAGGCGGCAAGATTTCAGTATTGACGGAGAATGTGATGCCAGACCTGGGCAAGATCAACGTAGGTCCGGCCAAGAAAATCATCCGAGATCTATTCGTCAAACATATCACCAAGGCGAAAGGTCTCGAAAAAGCAAAGGCGTTCGTTGATCTAATAATGCCAACCCCTTCAGCGAGCCTGACCGCTGCTCAACTGCTTGCGGACGGGACTGTTGGAGAGCCAGGCCGGGGAGCCGTCATGGTTGTTGAGGTGGGGGGAGCAACAACGAACGTGTATTCAGTCTTCGAGGAGCCTAAGCCAGAAAGAAACGTGATCCGAAAGGGAGTTCCCGAGGGCCGAGTCAAACGTACGGTTGAGGGTGATCTGGGAGTCCGCGTTGGTGCTACCAGTCTCGTCGAAGCAGCGGGAGTTGACAACGTCATGGAGTTGATGAGCAGAAGAGCAGACCTGGACGCCTCGGACATGGCGAGACAGCTGACAAAGAACCCGAGCAGCCTACCCGACACGCGAGTGGCGGTCGAGTTTGACGAAGCCCTAGCCAGGCTCGCAGTGCGACTTGCTGTGGAAAGACACGTAGGCACTGTCGAGGAGGTCTACACCCCAACAGGGAGATACTACTTTCAAACGGGGAAGAATTTTGAGGCCCTTGGCATTGTAATTGGGTCGGGAGGACCGATCGTCTACAGCCGGAACCCCTCAACAATTCTAAGCGAGGTCATTTTTCGAGAAGAGAGACCAGACATATTGAAACCGAAGCAACCCAAGCAATTTATTGACCGTGACTACATTCTCTGGTCAGCGGGGCTGCTCTCGATACACCATCCCGTCACTGCGTTCCGAATACTGAAGAGATCCCTGCTGCCTGCATGAAATCGATTTCCGAGAGCAGATCACGGGTGACAATCGGATGAGGGAAAAGAAAACCAAGACACTAGTCATTGGCGCCCTGGGCGAGGACGTGCATGTTGCGGGAATGACCGGGTTTGCCGATGCAGCTGAGAGAGAGGGATACAAGGTCGTTTTTCTTGGTCCAGCCGTCTCCGCGAAGGAGTTCATCGGCGCGATCATAGAGACCGATGCCGACCTTGTCGGCGTAAGCTACCGACTCAGCCCCGAGACCGCCGAGTACCATCTTACAAACCTAAAGAACGGTCTGGAGGAGGCCGGCCTGCTGAATCGCAGGCTCGTGTTCGGCGGAACGCCGCCTGCTGCGCGGATAGCCCGATCCATAGGCATCTTCGAAAGAGCATTTGATGGGACAGAACCGATTGAAGAAGTCTTGTCGTTCCTTCGCGGACGCACGCAGCGTGTAGAGTCTGAACGCTATCCTCAGACACTTGTGGAGCGGATTGAGTGGAAGTCCCCATATCCGGTCCTGCGACACCACTTCGGCCTTCCTTCCCTTGAAGATACGATAAAGGGAATCGAGACGATCGCTGAGGCTCGCGTGCTCGATGTGATTTCACTTGCCATCGATCAGGAAGCGCAGGAGAACTTCTTCTTCCCGGAGAAGCAACAGGCTGCCAGAGCTGGGGCCGGAGGCGCCCCTGTCCGATCACAAGAAGACCTAGTTGCATGCTACGAGGCAAGCCGCCGCGGAAATCATCCGATGCTGAGATGCTACGCCGGCACGAGCGAGCTGGTTCGATTTGCCGACCTTCTCCAGAGAACTATCAAGAACGCATGGGCGGCGATACCACTATTCTGGTTCAACGAAATGGACGGTAGAGGCGCCATGACGCTGCAGGAGTCCATTGATGTACATCAGCAAACCATGAAGTGGCACGCCGAGCGGGGGATACCGGTCGAGTTGAATGAGCCTCATCATTGGGAGATGCGTTCGGCACCAGATAGCGTATCGATTGCTTCCGCGTTCCTAAGCGCATGGAACGCCAAGAAAATGGGAGTCAAGAACTACATCTCGACGCACATGTTTGACCATCCGCCTGGCGAGAACTTTCGTATGGACTTGGCAAAGCAGTTGGCCAAGCTTCAGATGATCGAGACGATGCAGGATGAGGATTTCGTGATTCTCCGACAGACAAGAACAGGGCTCCTCAGTTATCCCACCGATCTCCATGAGGCCAGGGGACAACTGGCTTCCTCGGTCATGCTTCAGATGGCGCTGAAACCACAGATTGTGCATGTTGTTGCGTTCTGTGAGGCAGACCATGCGGCACATCCTGAAGATGTCATTGAGAGCTGTAGGATCGCGCGTCAGGTTATCAAGAACTGCGTAGGCGGAGCGCCAGACATGACTTGCGACCCAGCTGTCCAGAAGAGAACTCGGGAGCTTGTGGAGGAAGCGAGCGTGGTTCTTGACGCGATCAAGAAGATAGGGAAGCCGAGCATTGCGGATCCTTGGATCGACCCTGAGACTCTGACCCGCGCTGTGGCTCTCGGAATACTGGACGCGCCACAACTTCGCAACAACAAGTACGCTCGAGGAGAAGTCTTCACCAAAATTATGGATGGAACATGCTGCGCCGTAGATCCCACGTCCGGCAGGATCATCCGAGAAGAAGAACGTATGAGGAGGATCTTTGACAGAACCAGTGCGAAGTCGAGCAATGCGTCGAGGAGATGACGTGCTCGCATCCCGACAGTTGTTCTGTCATTTTCAACACATCATAGAGTAGGCGGAGCCAGACGCGAAGCGCGATACACATGACAGATATTTCGTTAGCAAGTGGCGAAACCGGCTTCAAGGCCCTACTGATCTTTGAGGCTCTCTTTGCCGGCGCGTACGTGGCTTTGACCCAGGGGGTACTGTTCATCTATCTCGTCTCGATAGGATCTGGAATCCATGGAATATCCATCGCTGTCGGAATAGCTGCCATCGCCACGACGATCGTCCACATACTGCTCTACAAGTATCCTGGGTTTCTTCTGACGAGGGTGCGTTTGAAGTTTGTCTTAGTGCTGGTTTTGACACGAATTCTCTTCGTGTTCATACCTTTCACTCGGGACTATCTGCTAATCTCAGTGATCTTCGGCGTTATCACGTGCGCGCCCACGAGCACCTTCATGTATCTGGTGATCTACGGTTCGCTGCCCAAGGACGAGATCAAAGATGTGACTGCGAAACGCATGGCTGCCTTCTACGTGTCAAGTGTAGTCGGATTCCTCTTGGCCATGCTCCTACTCGCGTTCGTCCCGCCTGAGACAAAGTTCGTGTACGTCTACGCAATAGGATCTCTGATAGGTATGGGCGACGTGCTTGTCGTCTCACTCATGAATCTTTCTCACATCGAGCGAATGCCTGTCGTGAACGAGATCAAGAAACCTGAGAGGGTTTTCTCAACGTCTTCGTACCTAATAGTGGTGCTGGCGTCGGGGAATCTTCTGCTCATGGTATGGACCCCGTATGTCATGGAGTACCTGAACGGCCCGGATTATCTGGTGGTCGCCATGAACTTGGCAGGCATGCTGGCAACTGTGTTGGGATCCTTGTTTTGGAGGGGGCGTTCGTACAGGACCCTAAGGAATACGGTTGGTCTCGATGCGGCTGCTCCGATGCTGGCTCCGTTTGTTCCCATTCCAATAGTGCACACCTTCCTTTCGGCGCTATCCTCATTTACGTACACCGGGTCGAACTTCATTGGCAACTTCCTGTTTGCTGGATACAACCGGTGGCTGGGCGCGATCAAATCGAGCATATTACTCGTGATAGTCCTTAGCGTTGCACAGGCCCTCGTCGCTCCGGTAGGCCTTTTCTTTCGGGAGGATTACCTGTTGATCTTCTCAGTTGTGATCGGCCTCAAACTGATCGCCATGATGATCGCGCTGCTGACAATACCTGAAGTTGCAGCGGTGCCGGAAGAAACTGCCCGTGTCTACTCGTACGCGCTGTATAACAAGAGCCTATCCGGCTACCGGATCTCCGTTGAAGTATCGAGGGACGCGATTCTGCTCACACTGAGGCTGCTGGGCCTATTGCTTATTCTGCTCACTCTCTATGTTATCTACAGAGCTCTTTTCCTGCTGATGTCCTAGGCAGACATTTATAATCCCTAATCCAAGCTGGTGGATCCTATGGTTCAACAAAGTCTCTACGACCTCTTTGTCAGGGTCATCGAGCAGATAGCTACAGACATCGTGACGATTCTGCCAAGAATTCTGCTGGCGGTCGTCGTATTCACCGTTGCTATCTTGGTCATCCGAGTCCTCAATGGAGCGTTGGGGAAAGTACTGAAAGTCGTGAAGCTCGATGACATGCTCAGCAAAGCGGTCAGAACCGAACTTCCTTTCTCGCTGAGTGGGCTGATCATCGCGCTCGTTGACGTAGGAATAGTCCTTATCGCCGTTTTCGGCACCGCCAATCTGTTCTTGGCCCCAGAGCATATGGAATTGATGAAGGAGATTCTTGGTTACGCAGCACGGATTGTAAGCGTGATAGTGATTACCGTCCTTACGTTTGTGCTTTTCACAGCTCTGATCGAGAGGATGACATTCGAAACGAGGATGAGAGGCTATGTTGTGTTCATAGTGCTCATCATCACAACTATGATGATCATCGACTTGACGAATCTTAGCGATTCGACTAAGCGCGCGCTAGTCGATGGCTTGTCGATTGGCTTGGCCGTGTCGATCGGTGTGTTTGCGATCTGGTTCTTCTTCCACGACCACCTCGACAAAGCCCTAGGTATTGAGAAACCTAGTGCGGAACGAATCGGAAGAAGCCGAAAAGACAGATGACGACGTTTGTGTGATGAGGTAACATTGCGCGTAACGTCTTCGACTATGTCTCCAAGCCTTGAATCTTGTCCACAAGAGCGGAGGCCCCTGAAGTGGAAGTGGTTGGAACCGACGGAATCGAACTCAAAGAACGACTTCTGATTCTGGGTTTGGTCGGTGCCGGGCTCGTGGGACAGGTCGCTGTGAACCACATCATCGATCAGCTGAACATGAAAGAGATCGCGCAGGTGAGATCAAGGCACATTCCGCCTTCAGTAGTATTCATGGACGGGAAACTGAAACATCCCTTCAGAGTCTACTCGAACGCGGAAGGAAGTTTGTGCGCGGTCCTGTGCGATATCCCCCTTCCCTCCGAAGGACTCTATCCAATAACCTCTGCCCTGCTCGATTGGGCGGAAGAGAAGGGTACGAAGGAGTTGGTGGTACCGGGAGGTATCCCTGAGAGGCGTGAATCACTGTGCGCCGCAGAACCTGAGAAGTGCAAGGAATGCGAACAGAAGGGCGTCAAGATGCTCACGGCGCGAGTCCTTGTCCATGCAATCGCAAGCAGTTTTCTGAGCCAATGCCTCACCAGAAAGGTCACCGGAGTTGCCTTCCTGACGCGGGCGGCAGCTTTCATGCCAGATCCGGAAGGTGCGTCGACACTGCTCAACACGCTGGGTGCCGTCTACGGGTTGAAGGTGGACACCGGAGAGCTCCTAGACAAAGCCAAGGAAATAAGGCAGAAGTTGGAAGAGGTCGCCGAGAACTGCCGAAGAATGAGGAGATCGGAGACAAGACGAGGGAGCCCCGGAGGAGTCTACACATGGGCGTGTCACCGAAACGCTGACTTTCAAAGTCACACGAATTTTGGGGCGTGACAGTATCTGGAACTCGAAGGGGCTCTACTCAGGACTGAAGTGCAAGGGCTGAAGACCGCACTGGTCGCCGTTCCATCCTCGGCACCTCTAACCAAGGTCGTGGGTGCCCTGAGGAAGCAGAATGCCTACGAGGCTTTTGTCGTTGAGAACGGCGACATACGCATGGTAAGCATTCGGGACATCCTTCGCGCCAAGAACGTTCACACGAGGAAGGCATTCTCCTTGGCCGAGCATGTACCGAAGCTTCTTCCGAACGCCACCGTCGGGGAAGCGGCTGCGATAATGACAGAGTACCGGGTGAGGGCGCTCCCAATAGTGGAGGATGATGAGGCGACCGGTGAGATAACGGCCCTGTCGATATGCAAAGCGCTCAGTTCTACCAGAGGATTGAACTTCACAATCGACAAGGCGATGACGAGTCACCCGATATTCTTACTTGCAAACGACCGCCTTGCCAAAGCGAAGATCCTCATGAACCGCAGAAGCATCGATCACTTGCCCGTCGTTCAAGACGGCAGGATACTCGGCGTCGTGACATCTCAACGATTGTTGGACTCGATAGTACCTCCAGAAAGACCGATGAGACACGGTTGGAGGCCACAGGCTCGGGCACTGAACAGACTGTCCGTCAGAGGCCTAATGGAGAGGCCGTACATCTGTGAAGTACAAGAAGAAACCTCATCCGTCCTCAACAGGCTCATCGAACAGCACAAGTCGTGCGCCTTGGTCGCTCTTGGGGAAGAACTCCAGGGAATAGTCACCTATCGTGATTTCGTGAAACTCCTCGTCAGACGCAAGAAGACTTCCATACCGGTGTACATGGTGGGCTTGCCAGACGCCCCGTTTGAGGCTGAGGCAGCACGAATGAAGTTCGTGAGAGCCATCAACCACCTCAGGAAGAGGTTCCCTGAGATGCTAGAGGCCAGGTGCACGATCAAGACATCCGGTCCTAGAGGCAAGAGGGGAAGGAAACGCTACGAGGTAAAGGTTCTTGTGTATACGCCTCGAAAGATGTTCGTCCAGTCCCACTCCGGTTGGGATTTGGCATCGATCTTTGACACGATCTCTGACAGCCTCAAGAAAGCGATGACCAGAAAGCCTTGAGAGTGAGTGTCATGCTCCCTGAGTTGGCGCGGGTTTTCGCACGGTCAGCCGGACGGTTCCATCGTTGTTCTCGCGTCTCTTCTGTCGCGTGTACTGCCGGTTGGATTGAACTGACGTGCTGATCACGCTTGTGTGATGCGAGACTCTACCGTCTCGAATCCTCGGCGCTCCCAATGCGTGATGTATTGTCGCTCGATATCGAGCTGACTTGAGGGACGGTCATCGTTGTCCTCGAAAATGACGCGAGTCTGATCTCCTGATATTCTGTGACCGTCACCTCCTTCTATCTCAGGTCGCGTCATCAACGCCGACTTGCACTCGGTCTTGAGTCGAGGTCAACTGTATTCCATCTTCTGACAGGTCGGCTGTCGGGAGACGCCGCCGACGGTTAGGTGGGTCGGAACAGTCAGAAGCACGTCGTGGAATGTGCTGATTTTCGAGACACAAGGTTATCCCACCCTTGCCGTCGCGGAGCGTCCTTGGCCGAGTCAAAGACTTGTCAAATCATCGCATCGGTGAAGATGCGTTCGATAGAGTTTTCAGCCCATTCGCAGTCTGGGACCGGAACCAGTCGAAAAACGAGATCGGCAAGGCTGGTGTGATTTCTGATTCGAGTATCAAGTCTCCGGGCGGGATTTCCGAGGTGCGGAAGCCTACTTGGTCAGTGTCATGGCGGTCAGTCTGACGACGGTCATCGTGATGCCGATCCTCAAGATGTGCTGCGAGCGCCCGTAGGGGATTGATGTTGAAACTTCGGTGACGGAAAAAAGCAGTTGTGGGGCTCAGGATCTCTAGCTGGGTGAGTGCCGGCGCCAGCCTCAACCGCTTTCTCTCTTGCCCACTGTCCGGTGTCGCTGCGACAGTAAGCAAAGTCGGGAGATCGTTCGAGAAATCACGTTTCTCCTAGTCGAGCCAATCCTGCCATCGACTTGAGACGCCGAATAGGTCTCTTGAGTAGCGATGACCAGCCGGCGAGTTGCCCGAAAGGAGCGACAGGAGCTTGCCAAGGATTACCTTTTCCCAGTCGAATCGCTTGATGACATTGTCGAAATTGCTCTCTACCTTGTCCTCAAGATGTGACCTGTAGATCCTGAAGGCGATGCTTTTCGGGTCTTCGTTCAGGTCGAACATGCTGCCTTCAATGTCATCTCTCAGCAGCTCTTGGAATGGGGGAATTCTAGAGCAAAAGATCGGCTTTCGCGAAGCCCCTGCCTCGATCACTGGGAGTCCGAACCCTTCCTCTCTGCTTGGGATGAATACGAGGTCTGCTATGTTATAGACATCAGCGACGCTCCACTTCTTTATGTGGCCGTTCTCGAACTCTCTGTTCTGGTTGATGACTTGGTGGCAGAAGATCACGTCTTCTCTCAGTCCGCGTTTCTCGATGATTTGTTGTAGATACCCGAAGTATGCCTTGCCGGTCTCCGTCGTTATGTGATCTGGGGGGCCGGTAACAAGAAGCCGTATCTGTCGTGCAGGTCCCACGAGGTGTTTCAGCTCATCCATGACTTGCAGAGCCAGTTCAATGTTCTTTCTCGGGGTTACGCGGACCGGCGTCACTATTATGTAGTTTTCGAAGCGTAAGCCCAGCTTATTCATCAGTTCCTTGGTCGTTTGGTCGATCTTGATGTACTCTTCAATGCTCACACCGTTGGGGATTACAAGGGCGTGTTCGATCTTGTATGGTTCGGGAACTTCTCTGATCTGCTTCGCTCTGAAATGGGTCGGAGTAACAAAGACCGTTCTCGGGTTCTTGTGGTGAAGGAGACTGACAGGGAATTTGCCCATCTTGTCTTTCCACTCTTCTCTGAGAAGGACGCTGTCATGCAGCCAGTAGATCATCCTGATCTCGGATTCATCGGTTATCTCGTTGATGGCAGCGCTCGCTGCGAAATTGAATGGCATCGATGGAATATTATGAACGATGCATTTCTTCACGCCTGATAGAGC
>CAZUTN010000016.1:0-17500 GCA_964623365.1 uncultured Candidatus Bathyarchaeia archaeon | reverse complement strand
GTGAGGGACGCCGCGGCGCGATTTCGATTTGTCAAATGCGCCGAGACAAACAGGTATCTGTGCAGCAGCTCAGGTCAAGACCTCATCAGAAGCAAGATACAGGAGCACGGATTGGAAAGAGTCGTAATCGGGTCATGCTCTCCTAGGATGCATCTGAAGACCTTCCGTGACTTGTGCTCAAGTGAAGGGATTAATCCATACCTCATTGAGATGGCGAATCTTCGAGAACAATGCAGCTGGACAACTTTCGACAAGGACGATGCCACCGACAAGGCGATTGACGTGATAGCGGGAGCGGTGGGTCGAGCAGCCCACCTGGAACCGCTGACCCCCACGGAGATGAAGGTGAACAGCAACGTTGCCGTCATCGGAGGTGGGGTCTCAGGTATCTGCGCATCGCTTGAGCTTGCGAACCAAGGATACAAGGTCTTCATGGTTGAACGCCAACCCAGCATAGGAGGACATATGGCCCAGCTTAGCAAGACGTACCCGACTCTCGACTGTTCGCTCTGCATTCTCAGCCCTAAGCTCGCGGAGACGAAAGGCCACCCGCTGATTGAGTTGATGACCAACACCGAGGTCGCCACGATCGACGGTTCCGCGGGCGCCTACTCACTTACCCTGGCACGAAGACCAAGATATGTCAACGAGAACAAGTGCACTGGCTGCGGTGAGTGCGCCAAGGTTTGCCCCGTCGAGGTTGCCGACGAATTTGAAGAGGGAACCACACGCCGCAAGGCGATCTACCTACCTTTCCCACAGGCCGTACCGAATGCTTACGTTCTCGATGAGAAGAACTGCACAAAGTGTTGGCTCTGCATCAAAGCCTGCAAACATGGAGCGATAAACCCGCGTGATCAAGCAAATCAGAAGAAGATTGAAGTTGGTGGGGTCATCGTGGCGACCGGGTTCCGTCTCTTCGACCCGGGCGTCTTGACTCAATATGGTTTCGGCACCCATCCAAACGTTGTAACCAATCTTCAACTCGAAAGGCTGATCGAGCACGGGATCTACAGGCCATCTGACAGGAAAACCCCGCGGAAGATCGCGTGGGTTCTATGTGTCGGCAGTCGTGACAGCCAGAACGGACAGCCCTACTGCAGCAAGATCTGCTGCATGGCAGCAGTGAAGGAGGCGGTACTTCTGAGAGAGCTCGTTCCCAATCTTGAGACTTGGATCTTCTACACAGATCTCAGGGCGGCGGGTAAGGGATATGAGGAGTTCTACGCGCGATCCAAAGAGGACGGGGTGAAATTCGTCAGGGGACGTGTGGCCGAAGTCGTTCCCATCAGCCGGGACGAGCTGATAGTCCGAGCAGAAGATACCCTGCTGGGAGTACAGCTGGAGAACACCTTCGACTTGGTCGTGCTGTGTTCTGCGATCCTCCCCGAAGTCGGGACTAGCGAGGTAGCGGAGAGGTTGGGCTTGCACATTGGATCTGATGGTTTCCTCCTGGAGAGGCACTACAAGCTTAGGCCCGTCGATAGCCAAAACGACGGTGTCTTCCTGTCAGGTTGTTGTCTCGGACCGAAAGATGTGAGGGAGTCCGTGGTCGAGGCGCTCTCAGCCGCGTCAAGGACAGTATCGCTTCTCGGAAAGGGCGTGGTGACGATCAGCCCTGAAAAAGCGTACGTGATTCCCGACAAGTGCGACTCATGCGGGGAATGCATAAAGGTCTGTCCGACGCGAGCGATAGAGCTCCTGCCGAGTGGCGCCACAGTCAACTCCATTTCGTGCGTCGGATGCGGGCTATGCGTTCCAGTCTGTCCGAAGGGCGCAATCGACCTCAAGAATTCCACCGAATCGCAGTTGATGGCTGAGATCGAGGGAGTTGCAGGCGCAACCGAAACCAAGCCCAAGATCATAGCCTTCGCCGAGGCCACCTCAGCCTACACAGCCTGCGACTTGGTCGGGCTCGCCAGGGGACAGTACCCGACAAATGTGCGCGTAGTCAAGGTGCCGTCGGTCGGAAGGCTCCACGCAAGGCATCTTCTCGCAGCATTCGCGGCAGGCACCGACGGCGTGGTAATGATTGAGGGAGAGGGCACCGTCTTCGGTGAAGAGAGATTCCGGACACACGTGAACGAGATCAGGAAAGAGGCGGCGAACAGGGGAGTCCAGTCTCTGCGCGTATTCGCAACCAGAACAACGATACCGCAGTTTGCTAAGCTGGCTTCCGTCTTCCAGACGTTTACTGAGAGGATACAGAAGCTGGGCCCCCTTACTCCGGAGGCACGATCAAAGATCAAGCAGGAGGCAGTCGCCTGATGAGCGAGCAGAAAGAGGTCGTTGGAACAGAAATGATGGACCCAACGTTCTTCGACGAAGTCAGGAAAATGCCTGGAGGAGAGAAGTTAGCTTCATGCATTCAGTGCGGCATCTGCTCCGGATCATGTACGACCACACTTGCGGCCGAGTTCAACCCAAGACAAGTGATCGAACTGATTCAGCTGGGGGCCGGAAACAAGGTCCTGTCGACCTCGTCCATATGGACTTGCGTCTTCTGTCGAACCTGTACGGTTCGGTGCCCCCAAGGGATCGACATACCCGAGCTGATGAGCTCACTCCGGATCATGGCGGTCACCCGAGGAGCCGCACCGCGTGAAGATAGAAACCTGAAGTTCCATCATTCTTTCTGGAAGATACTCAGCGCGAATGGGAGGCTAGACACCCTCAGGCTCTACAGCAAGGTCGCCGACATGCAAGAGATCGTCCGCACCCTGCCGATGGGACTAGCGCTTCTGAGAAAGGGCAAACTAGCGTTTCGAACCCCAACAATGGCGCATCCGGAGCAGCTGTCGAGGCTAATGGAGATCCCCAAGCCAAGCAAGGAGACCTCACCAAAATGAGGTTCACCTACTACCCTGGGTGCGCCTCCAGTAGCTTCGCCAAGGAGCATGATTCATCGTCGAGAGCGGTTGGCAAACTTCTCGGAATCGAGTTGGCCGAACTCGAGAACTGGAACTGCTGCGGAGCCGATTCGATCCGCTCCGTTGACCGCTTCGCGTCCGTGGTCCTGCCCGCCAGGAACTTGGCCCTCGCCGAGAAGATTGGCCTTGACTTGCTGGTGACGTGTCCCGGTTGCTATCAGGTCTTTTCAAGAGTACGCGAGCTCTGCGAGGCAGACGGCGGCTTGAAGGGGAAGGTCAACGCGTCGCTGTCTAGCCTGGGCCTCGCCTACTCCGGAAAGGTGAGGACTAGGCACCTCCTCGACGTCATAGTCAACGATGTGGGACTCGCGGAGATCTCGCAACGAGTCAAGAGACAGCTCACATCGATCAAAGCGGTGCCCTACTACGGTTGTCAACCTGCCGGATTTCCACAGTCATCACGATTCGACGACTCGCAGCGACCTCAAGCACTGAGCAAACTGATTGCAGCTCTGGGCGCTGAACCAGTCGCGTTTCCTAATGTAATCAGATGCTGCGGGGGCCCCCTGTTCATGACGCATGCAGATGCGGCGAGCCGGATGACGAGAAATCTGCTGCGCTCCGCCAAGGACGCAGGAGGCGAGTGCATCGTCACCATCTGCGAGCTTTGTCATTTCAACCTAGACGCAAGGCAGTCCGCTATCGAGAAACAGCACAGGGAGAAGTACTCGATTCCAATTGTCCACTTCACGCAGCTCTTGGGCTTGGGGCTGGGGATGGATGCCAAGACGCTCGGCCTCGACCGAAACATCGTTCCCTTCAATCTTCTGTGAAGAGACTTCAGTGTCGGTCTAGTCCGATATCACCTAGGGCTGCGAAAGAAAGTAGATGTCAGCCAGGGCCTTCTTGACTAATGACGGCTCCCCTTCGAAGACAAGGTGAAGATCGTCCTCAAACTCGACCAGTACTCCAAATTGCTCCGCAACATCTTGGACCCTCCCCTCCCCAATGGCCTGCTGCAGTGTCAACCTTGCCCACCCTTCACTCGGATCCCTAGGAAGTCCAGGGAAGAAGTGCGACTCACCGTACACGATGAGCTGTTCTGGATCCTCCAGCTCAGCCTTCGAAACTCGTTCCCTCCAGTACGTTGACCGCGCCTCTCCTAGCTTCAGGCTTGCAGAGGTCAACTCTGCCTTCGCCTTCTCCAGACTCTCCTCCAAGGCTCTCAGCGGGTTTGCCGATCCGCTCACTGGGGCTGAGCAGGGGTCTGAGGGCGTTGTGCGGACAAGATGTAGAAGCGCTTTGGAATCACGAAGTTGAGACGCGTCGACTTCGACGCCGTGCGCCACCAGCTCTTCAAAGAGCTTGACCAGAACGAGCCATGTTCTCTCAAGCGGTGTGACCGCTTCATTCGGCGCTGTCAAGCGACTCGAGTTCTCTTGCAGTGTTGAATTGCGATTCAAGGACGTGTTAACATAAGTCTTGTGATGGAGCGCGACCCCAAATCCGAACTCTGGTTCCCGAGGTTTCTCGCCTGCGAATAGGCTTCTATGATCTATATAGACATGCTTCGGAAAACATGCGATACTACTTTATGGTTTTATAGGTACTGACTTGGCGATCGAACGTGATTGCAACCTACGCCCTATTCTTTGCTGTTGGCACGGTAGCCTGCCTGTTCTTTGGGGCATGGAATATTGCTACTTGGTTCAAGGTGGCTGACGCTTTCAGGCGAACCGTGGAGAGCGCCGTTGGATCCGTGTTCAGCAGGAGGATCCTCAGCCTTGTGAAGGCTTTCTTGTCGAATTCTCTCCTATTCGTGAGGCTGTCAAAGGAGAGTCTAGTGAGGGGCGTAGTCATCTCGGCCTTCCTGATCAGCTACGTCGGGGTCATCCTGATCAATCACCTCATGGCAGAAACTGTTCCAAAGATTGGCCCAGAAGATCCGATTGCCGTCTTCCTTTACGCTCCCTTCCTTCCCGCATACTTCTTCCAAGTTGTTCCGGTGGGAGCTATCGGACCGATAGAGAACCTGTACGGGTTCGCAGATAACCTGTTCATGGCCGTGATCATCTTCGGCGAGGGCTGGTTTGCCTACCGAAGGTTTGTGCTCAAGGAGACACCGCTAAAGACCACCTTCGCCGATGTCTCAGCCATCATTCTAACAGTTGCTTGGTTAGTTGTTAGGGTAGTCGGCGAGGGCGTCTCGCTTCTCCAGTACAGTGTCCCCGCGTCGATCGGAAGCTACTGGTTCCTTGCATACGGAATTTCACGGATATTGGAACCACTTAGGTTGGACTTGGCGAATGCAGCCTCCACAGCGTGGTCGTTGTCAGGCCTGCTACTCGCCCTCTTCATGACCGCCATACCACTGAACTCGAAGCTTTGGCACATCTTCACAGGACCGCTCGTTGTTCTCGCAAACTCCTCCCGAGGCCAACAGATGACGATGGAGACGCTTTCACCCGCGAAAGCGTTCTCTGTCAAACAGATGGTGGAGGTGGACGGATGTCTCAGCTGTGGAGTTTGCGCAGACAATTGTGAAGTGTACTCCGAAACAGCAAATCCGGGGACGGTCTATCTGGGTATAGTGAAGAACCTCAGATCGATCATGCGGCGAAGACATGGACCAATAGCCAAGATACTCAGACAAGAAGCGCCGACGCCTACCGAACTCAAGCTCTTCTCCCGGGGCGTCTACTACTGCACGCTATGCGCAAGATGCCGGGAGGTGTGCCCGATCGGAATCGACACACGTTCCCTTGGAAGGGCGATACGAGAATTCCTCGTCAGCGAAGGACATTATCCGGCCAACTTCAACCTGATGAGAGACGCGGTCGCCTCAACTCACAACGTTCTGGGTCTTCCGAATTCGGAGAGAGCAATGTGGGTTGAATATCTTCCAAACCCAGATGAGACGCTGACGAAGAAGACGCATGCAGAGGTGGCGTATTTTGTCGGCTGCATGTCCTCATTCTCTCCAACAGTGCAAGATGTGCCGGCAGCTGTCGCCCAGATCCTTCAACATGGAGGCGTTGACTTCGCAGTCCTTGGAGAGAATGAGTGGTGCTGCGGCTATCCGCTCGTCTGGGCGGGGATGCGAAGAGAAGCCGAAGAGTTGAGGAAGTCAAACATCAGAAGAATAACCGATCTAGGTGTCAAGACTGCCGTATTCTCCTGTCCGTCCTGCTATCATTCATGGAAGACCGAGTATGACGTCGACATCGAACTCCTCCACCATTCTCAATACATACTGCGACTGATCAGGGAAGGAAAGATCCAACTGAAGCCGTTGAACGCTACCGTTACCTATCACGATCCTTGCGACTTGGGCCGAAACTCGGGAGTATACGAAGCGCCTAGGGAGGTCATCAGGAGCATCCCCGGCCTTTCCTTCGCTGAGATGCGTTTCAACAGGGAGAAGGCACTTTGCTGCGGAGGAGGAGGGGATGTGGAAGTCTTTGATGAGAATTTCCCTGGGATGATCGCCAAGCAGTTGATATCTCTCGCGAAGGAAACTGGCGCCGGGACGATCGTCACTGCCTGTCAGCAGTGCAAGCGGACCATGTTGAAGACGCTGTCGAAGGAAGCCCCCGAGCGGAGTCCCGTGAAGGTTTTGGATCTGGCGGAACTTGTTCTGAGGTCCATCGAGGGCTAAGCGGCTACTGGGCCTATCTCTAATCGCGTTTCTCCCGAAACTCCGATCGCCAAATTCATCCTGCGTCGTTCGTGGCGGGAACCTTGCGGGAAAGCGAAAGAGCCGGCCTTCACCTGTTAGGATGTCCTTCTTGCGTCGGATAGGGGAGAGTTGGTGCTAAGGCTGAGTCTTCGTGCAGAAACCTTCGTCAATACTCGCGTAATCACCAGATTCCTCTAGTGCGCGGTTGATGGCAATCTCGGCGATCGTCTTGTGCCTAAAGGCAACTTGGCTCAAGCCGCATACGATCCTCAAGATCGAGCTTCGACATAGAGGCGCCTGAACCGCTTCCGAGAGACGATCTGTGATTCTGCTCGCGTCCTCTCCCAGCCTGTTGATCTTTTCAATGACTTGATTTGCTCGAGCAACATCTCGTGTGATGAGAGCGCTCACCGCTCCTTCTGAGGCCTCCGTGATCGAGACATCAAGGCGGGAGATTTCGGTCACGGCATCATCTTCCAAACAGAAGCAGCGTTCCAGCAGCTTCGCGGTTTCTCTCGCCATTGCTTCCACGCAGTTGACGATCGCCTTGAGATTGCTCAAGGCGGCTCTGTCACCAAGTAGCCAGAATTGCGACCTGATTCCCAAAGCCTCGGCCAACTTTCGGTCTTGGGTCGAAGACAGCAGTTGCCTGACTGCGAGCCAGTAGACTCGATCACCCTCCTTTCCCATGGCTGTAATACTGGGGAGATCGTCGGCACTCCCGTCGATAAGCGCTTTTACCACGGTTTCCCGCATGAACGAAGAGATCAGATGGAGCCTCCGGATCGAGTTGTCCATCGAGGGCTTGGAGGGGTCGGCCAGACTCTGCAGGACAATGAGGCTGTCAGTTTGCTCTGAAACGAGAAGACCCACCAGAGAGACCGTCACTTTCTCCAGTTCTTGAACGTGTTCAGGTTTGAACCGTGTTCTAGATTGGATCCAAATCATCTTATGTCCGACCAGGTAGGCGCCGATCACCATTCTAGAAAGCATGCGAGGTGCTTCACAAAGGTCGGCGTTGATCACGCAGACTCTTGGCCCTGCTTCGCCCTCATATTTCCTAGTAACGAGTCTCAGCGCACTGCTATCGATCTTGTCGACGAAGAGGAAGTCCCCCTCTTTCAGCTTGAGGGCATCAACCCAATGCTTTGGAAGGGTGACGGCTAGGGTTGACCTTCCTAGCTTCAAGACCTTTCGAACCGATGCGGTCAAGAGGGTGCGCCTCCGTACGCGGGACGTACCGTGAAAGGGAGTATATACTAGCTTATATGACTTAGCAGCATAGTAACGATACTAATTGTTACACGGCCTAGAATATGTAGAGCCCGCACTTCACACAAGCCCGAGGTGAAGAGCACGTGAAACTGCTCAGCAGATACGAGTTTCATGATAACCTACTGTACTCCCGAGACCACATCTGGGTCAGAGTCGCCGAAGAGGAGAATCCGCACTCCAAGGTGTTCGTCGGACTCACGGACTTCGCCCAACAGAACGTCGGACCGATAGAGTTTGTCCGGGTCCTGCCGAAAGGCCGATACGTCAGCCGTGGACACCCCTTCGGATCCATCGAGTCTGGAAGGAGGATCGTGCTTCTTCGAGCACCAGTTTTCGGCCTGATTCAAGAGGTAAATGACGAACTCCGGGAACGCCCCGAGTTCATCAACAGCGACCCTTATGGACGCGGTTGGGTCGCCGCCTTCCAACCCTTCCAACTTGAAGAGGACAAGAAGGAACTCGTTTCAAAGCCTGAAGAACTGGAACGACTTGTCACAAAAAAACTACCCTAGAAGGATAGTCGCTGCTCATGTCCCTCGAGAAGACTGTGGCGGACCTCCTCGGGAGCGATAGAGTCTCCGCCAGCTACCTAGAAAGAATCGCGTATAGCCACGACCTTGCTCCTATTCCGCGCAACATCACGCGATTGTTCAACAACCTCCCTGATATTATCGTCAGACCCCAAAGCCTCGAGGAGGTTGCCAGCGTCATGAAGCTCGCCAACAGGCTCAAGGTGCCTGTCACACCTCGTGGCTCAGCCACCTGGGGGTACGGGGGAGCGGTTCCTACGATGGGAGGAATCCTCTTGGACCTGCGAGGCTTGAACAAGATCGTCTCATTTGACGAAGCCAGAGGCCTTCTCACGGTTCAATGCGGCGCGGTCTGGAAGGACATCCTAGACTTTCTGGAGAAAACGAGCTGGGAGCTGCCAGTCTATCCTTCCAGCGCACCGAGTTCCACGGTGGGAGGGTTCGCGGCCACGGGAGGTCTGGGCTATGGCTCACTTGAATACGGGAGCTTCATGGAGAACGTTGCATCGATCACTGCAATTCTGCCAACCGGAGAGAAGACGCTTGTTGCTCCCAACTCCGGCTGGGTCAAGCTGGGCCAACTGTTCGGCTCGGAAGGAACACTCTGTGTATTTGGAGAGCTGACCCTTAGGCTCGTGCCTAGGAGACCGTCAGCAGCCCCATTCCTGGCGTACTTTCATCAGCTGTCGAATGCTGTCGAAGTCGCCAACGACTTGGTCCGAAGAACGAAGCCGTTCAGCCTGATCCTGAGGGCCTTTGGTTTCGTAAGAGCTCATGAAGGAGCTCTGCTCAGCCCCGAAGACGCTGAATCAGGGGCCATCATCTTCGGATTTTACGCGGGCATGCCCGATCAAGTCGAAGAATCTCTGAGCGGCTTTGCTCGTATGGTTGCCGACAGGGGCGGTATTCTCAGGCCACGGGAGGAAGCTGAATTTGAATGGAGTGAGCGTTTCTTTCCGCTTCGAATCAAGAAGCTTGGACCGACGGTCTTGACCTCCGACGTGTTGGTGCCTTCGAACCGTCTGATTGAGATGATCCAATATGCATGGCAGCTGGGTTGCGACGCCTCTGTGGATGTAGAAATCGAGAACATTTGGGTTTCCCCGGATCAAGTGCTGTTCTTTCCACTGTTTCTGAGCGACGAGCGCCGTGCCTATCGATATCTCACTCATTCAGCGATTACAAAGAAACTGATCGATCGTGCGATTGCGATGGGCGGACGTTCCTATGGTTACGGGGTCTGGAATTCCTTTCACTTCTCCGCTTCGGAACCGACCAGAAGGAAAGAATTCACCAAGTTGAAGACGCTGTTGGACCCGAACGATGTTCTCAACCCGGGCAAAACCTTCACGGCAAAGACCAGACTCGGCTTGTCCCTCCCTAAGGTCCTGTACGCTGGGTTCCTCGAAACTCTATGGCGATTAGGAGGATGGCTCTAGATGTCGAGCACGCTGTTGTCCAAACTTCAGCGGGAAGATGTCTTTGTCTGCGCCCAATGCGGCTACTGCGTAGACTGGTGTCCAGTCTATGACCGGTCGGGCTGGGAGTCCACATCACCCCGGGGGAAGATCTTTCTCCTGAAGAAGATGCTTGAGAAGAAAGACCCTGACCTCTTCACCGCAAACCCTCAAATCGCAACGGAATTCGTACAGCGGCTGTTCAACTGCACCACTTGCGGACGGTGCAGGGAGAAATGTCATCTTGAGCTAGATCTCCTGGACCTCTGGGTTAGACTGAGGGAACTCTCGGTAAGACAGGGCTTGGCACCGGAGTCTGTGGGCCTCATGGAGAAGACACTGTTCGGACCCAAGAACATCTTCGGAATGGACAGCCAGTCACGGAGAGACTGGGCGACGTATACCGGTGCAGAGGTCAAGATCCAAGACCAGGCAAGGGTGATCTACTTTGTCGGGTGCGTCACCTCCTATTCGGGTCGAAGCCAGGGCGTCGCGCAGGCCATCACTGCAATTCTCAATCACGTAGGTGAAGACTGGAGCCTGATGGCCGACGAATGGTGCTGCGGTCACCCTCTGGGCGTCAGCGGAGCTGCGGAAGGCTATCGAGAAATCGCCGAACACAACGTGCGAACGATCGAAAACACGGGCGCCATGATCGTGGTTAGCGGATGCCCCGGCTGCTGCCTGGCCTTCCGTGAAGAATACCCTCGAGTGCTTGGCAGGAAGCCGAACTTCGAGGTCATGCACTTCGCCCAGCTCCTCGACAAATACGTGACCGAGGGCAAGATACGAATTCCCAAGCTTGATGCCACCGCCACGTACCACGACCCCTGTGAACTCGGTCGTCTGGGAGGAGTTGTGGACGAGCCTAGAAGAGTGCTGGGTTCCTTTGTCGAGAACTTCATCGACCCTGAGGAAAGCGGTCGTCTTGGAAGGTGCTGCGGGGCAGGTGGGCTGCTCAAGGCGACCAACAGCGCGCTGTCCGGCGATCTCGCGGAGAAACGCCTAACGATGCTCAACAACACGGGCGCCCAGCTTGTTGTGTCCGCATGTCCCTCTTGCGATCAGAACCTCGCGGAAGCCTCGTCCAAGTTGCCAAACTCCAAGCGAGTTCAGGATCTCGCGGAGCTCGTGGCCCAGCAGATGGGCCTGATCTAGGCAAAGTGAACAGCCGGCATCGAAACCAAGAGGACCACTCGCCGGGCCTCAACAACTTGCCAGCAGCGAGTACACAGTTCGTAGTCTCCTATCACATTCTAGTCACCGTCTTGCCCATGTCCTTGCATTGGCCCTCGATTACGACGTAAGGTTCGATGACAGCGGTGGTGGTCACGCCGGCGTGCGAATGCACTAGCTACGACTGGAATGATCCTGTCTCCGCGGGCAATAGGGCCGACACGAAGTCGTCAGGCAGGACGCCCGGACACTGGAGCGAATGGTTCCGGTAGACTCTCGTGATCCTCGACAGCAGATCTTCCTTCTTCAGTGGGCATCCCACGAGCGCCTGCTCTAAGAGGACTATCTTCTCTTTAGGAAACAGCGAGAAATCGCCCGAGATAAGTGCGTCCGCGATTCTTTCGTTTTCGATCTTGACCGTCGTTCGAATCAAGCCTCCAGGCGCCTTGTGGACATTCTCCGTGAGGGAGACTCCTTCAGCGATCTTCAAGGTCCGGACAGCGATGTCGGGGTGCCTCAGCTCCGGCAAGTAGAGCCATTCGTCGGAGAGGTATCTGACTCTCAGCTCGCTCATGAGCTTCTGCTCTTCAGGAGTGAGGCTTCCTGGTCGAAGGCCCTCTCCCAGTAGCTTCTCGAATCCTTGCTTGAGGGCCTTCTTTGCCTCATCTGGAGTCACTTCTCTTCCAAGCTCGATCGAGGCGGTGGAGAGATACTCCCTGAGGGTCTTGTACGCCTTGTCTCTGAACTTCTCTGACGGGACCTTGAGTACTCTGACCATCTTCTCATAGTCGAATGACAGTATGATATTCCCTGTCAGAACGAAGACGCCCTCCGCCGTGGTTGTTGCCCCGTTGCCTGAGATCTTCTTTCCATGGGCCTGTATGTCATTCACCGGGCGATAGCAAGCGTCTACGCCCAGGGACTGGTATGCCCATACAGGGGCTTGAAGGAAGAAACGAAAAGCTTCCGTCACGTTCTTCGGCAACAGAGGGTTTTCCGGCCCTATTATCAGTTGGTAGAAGAGTTGTCCGCGGTCAAGGTACACCGCTCCTCCACCCAGTATTCTTCTGACGAAAGGGATGCCGTTATCCCTACAGAATATTGCATCAAGTTCCTTCTCGATCTGTTGGTGATATCCCAAGCTTACGAGAGGACTTCGCGGATAGCAGAAGATCAGTGTGTCGCCGACGATGTTCCTTCCTCGAGCTGTGGCGACGGCATCGTAGATCGTTTGAGTGTCGATAGGATTGATTGCACCGAGGTCGAGCCAACGCCACATTGTCAGAAAAACCTGAATGCGTGCGCCTATTTCTTAAACAGTTTCGGCAGTTCTGCTTGCGCGAACTTCTCGATCTGGGCCGGATCCGTCATCAGATTCTTCAGCTCATCGTCCAGCTTTGACGGCTGAAGCACGATAAGCCAGCCCTTTCCATACGGGTCTTCGTTGAGTAGCTTCGGCTGTGTTCTCAGCGCCTCATTTGCTTCAAGTATTGTTCCGGATAACGGACACTTCAGAGGGCCAACCCACTTGCCGGTCTCCATCGTACCTAAGGGCTTGCCGGACTCGACTTGTCTCCCTTTGGGCATGACTCTCACGAACAGGATCGATCCGGCGGCCTGCTGAGCCATGTCGGTTGCGCCTATACGTACAGTTCCGTCTTCCTTCTTTGCCCACAAATGATCGATCGAGTAGTAGAGGCCCTCAGGAAACTCGAACCTGTCGAGAACCTTTACCATGCACAGTCACCTAGCACAGGATTATGTGTAGGTTACAAAAGCCTTTCCAGCGGGTCTTTCGACCGGCAGTCTGGCCCCCCACTCGTCGTCACCCATTTGGCCAAGTTTCAGTCTCCTTGTCTCGCCTGAGTTGCTGGATGACGGAGCATCAGGGGCGTATGCTCGCGTGGTCATTTGATTCATTAGGCGATCTATTGTTCGCTAGCACGAGGTTTGTCGTTCCCATCAGATTGTCGAGCACAACTTGGGCTCATAGGTATGCCTTTCCCGACAGGATTCCCCGGCCCCCTCGAATCGTTAGGCCGTTCCTGCTTGGAATTTCTGGATGACTTCATCGACGGGACTCATATTGAGCTGTAGACCAAGTGACGCTTGATCGAAGCCCATGCAGAGACCCAACAGCTGAGTATAGTAGAAGACCGGAAACGATGTCGCACTGCCGAGCAGTGCTCCAATCGCCTCCTGCCTCGCGTCGTACATTCTCATGCAGAACGGACATGTCGTAACCAATCCGTCGAAACCAGCTGTTCTTAGCTTCTCAAGCTTCGCCCCCGCGATCTTCAGGGAGGACTCTCCCGCTGACACGGCTATTCCTGCGCCGCAACAGTCCAGTCTCTCCGGATAGATGTCCCATCGTGCTCCAAGAGCACCGACCAGTGTCTCGAGCTTTGTGGGATTTTGCGAATCATCTGGCCGGCTCAGTTCGCTCGGTCTCAGAGCGTGACAGCCGTAGTGGGCCGCAAACTTCAGTCCAACTAAGGGCTTGCTGATCGCTTTCTGGATCCTTTCGGGACCGATATCGTCGTGAAGAAGCTCGATCATGTGCCTGACGTTGGTCACACCTTCGTACCGAAGATCCTCCGATGCCAGCAAAGAATTGATCTTTTCCTTCAAGTCAGGGCCGGCCTGCAAGGCTTGTTTGACTTCACACATCGACAAGTGACATCCGTTGCACACCGGAAGCATGTCGAGATGTTGATCCTCGCATAGAGCGAGATTCCTAGCGGTCAGGTACGTCCAGGTGAGGTTGTCGATGCTGTTCAGCGGAAAACCGCAGCACGCCGCACCTTTGATTTCAACCAGATCTATATCGAGTTTCGGCAAGACCTGTCGTGCCGAAAGCTCGCAGGCATACTGCTCTGTCTGCGCATAGCACCCTAAGAATAAGCCGAATCTCGTATGCTTATCCTCCAATGAGCTTTCGCAAGCCCGTTTCACCAAGGGCCCTCGAGAACTTGGCCAAGTCTGCTGGTTTGGACAGATTGGAAAGATTCAACGAGGCTCGGTTGAAACTCTCAAAGTCCCTGGTCACTACGTCTTGTGGAGTCTGAACCGCTCCCTCCGCGAGCACAGAGCTCGCCATCTTCAAGTATCCTTCTGGCGGAGCGAACCCTTCTCGCACAGCAAGGTTTCGAAGCGCAAGAATTGCGGCTGGGATGTTGACTCCTCTCGGGCACTGTTCCTGGCACTTGAAGCAGATCATACATTCCCAAATCGCTGGACTTGAGAGAACCTGCTTCTTCAGCCCAAGAATGGCTTTTCTAATCGTTGCTCGAGTTCGTAGAGAGGTTAGTCGCCCTGACGGGCAAGTTCCCGTGCATGTCCCGCATTGAAAACATGACTTCACGCTTTCACCGCTGATCCTTGAAACTTCTTGAATGAAGCCTAGATCAAGATCGCTGCTTCTGATTACCATGATGTGATGCCGCGCCTCACGATTCGGGAGAGTGTCGACGTCATATTTCTATGGTAATTATATTAGTATCTCCTGCATGTAGATTATACGCCATGTGTATTTGTGGACTCACTGTTACATAGAGAGATGCGAGTGGAGACCGTGGAAGTCGCGGACGAGAAGCTTAGAGAAGAGATCATGAGCTTTGCGAGGAGATACATCTCCTCGGGCATCGTCGGAATCGTCGGCTGTTTCGCAACAGTATCACGTCAGATCAAAGAGAAGTATGGCGCTGAGGGCGAAAAGCTGCTTGAGGAAGCGTGTTATGATGTCGGATCCAAGATCGGGCTGTTTTGGAAAGACAAGCTGAGCCTCGCGAAAGGTGACCTGAAGGAACTCGAAAGCGTTCTAGCCGGAATGGCACGCGATATTGGGTGGGAGTACAAGATAATCAAGGCGTTGCCGCATCGCATGGTGGCTAGGGTGACCTTCTGTCCTTACCTCAAAGGGTGGAAGATGCTTGATGCTCCTCCCTACGTTTGCGACTTGTGGGGACACTTCCTGTCGGGCGTCTGTGAATCTGTCAACCCGAAGATAGCTTTCCGATACGATGCCAGTATGCACAAAGGCGACCCCTACTGCGAAATGGTCTTCGAGATGAAGACGTGATCCTTCTTGACCTCGTCAGAGACCGACCTCCAATTCATACTTTCCCAGATTCACGCTCGCAAGCGTGACCCGGGATTCATGCACGAGGTGGCGAACACCCCTAGAGGCGAAGGCGTTCTCTCGTGCCTTCAGTGCGGCAGATGCGCAGGTAGTTGCCCTGTCGGCAGGCTATCGCCCAAGTACAACCCCAGGAGACTGATCGAGATGGTTACCCTTGGATTCAAGTGGGAGGCGCTTTTCGAACTCTCATGGCTCTGTCTTTCGTGCTTCACTTGCATAGATAGATGCCCCCAAGGCGCTGACGTCGGCGAAGTTGTCTTCGCCCTCAGAGCCATCGCTGCAAAAGACGGAAACGTACCCAAAGGTGCTTTGGCGATGGCGAAGAGCCTGGTTGAAACAGGGCATATTGTGAGTCCGACGGCCTCTGTGAGCAAGCAGAGAGCCACCCTCGGTTTGCCACCATGCGAACCCGTCCCAGAAGTTGCGAAGATAGCAAGGAAGACCGGTTTCAGCAAGATCCTAGGCGCGAAATAGGAGTTGAAGGGAAGAGTGAAGTATGCTCTATACTTGGGCTGCCTCATCCCCGCGAGAGAACTGTCGTACGAATTGGCGACTAGGAGGACCATGCCTGCCTTGGGCGTCGAACTGGTTGACATGGACGGGACCAGTTGTTGTGGACCGTTCGCAATACAGTCACTCGACTACGTGGGGTGGCTCGCGTTGGCGGCAAGGAATTTGTGCATTGCTGAGAAGATGGGACTGGACATCATGGCGTTGTGCAACGACTGCTACGAGTCACTGATGATGGTCAATCAGACGCTGAAGAGAGACGAGGAAACTCGGGACAAAGTCAACAAGATCCTGTCGGTTGCGAAGAAGAACTTCAAGGGGACTGTGAATGTCAAGCACACCATGGACGTTCTCTGCGAAGATGTGGGCCTGGACAAGATCCAAAGTAAGGTCAAGAAGCCTCTGAATGGATTGAGGGTTGCGACGCAAGTCGGGTGTCACCTGGTCAGGCCCAAGCTGCTGCACGCAGGGGTGGGAAGAGGGTTCGAGGTGCTGGATGACCTAGTGGAGGCTCTCGGTGCCGAGCCCGTCGAGTATGATGACAAAGAGGTATGTTGCGGCGGCCCTCTACGCGATATTGATGATCATCTTTCGAGGAGCTTGTCAAGCCGCAAGCTCGCCGCCCTGAAGAGGGCGAACGTGGACTGCGTCGTGACCGCTTGCCCGTTCTGCTACATTCAATTTGACCTGGGACAGCTTGAGATCAAGAGCCTGCTGAAGGAGGAGTATGATATTCCGGTTCTCCACTTTGTCGAACTGCTGAGTTTCGCGATGGGCTTCAAGCCGGAAGCGTCTCAGCTACGCGAGCACAGGGTCTCCATTGACAGGATAGTCAGGAAGCTAGCGTAGGGAGTGATCATGGTGGTGGAGAAGTCCGCGCTTGTAATCGGTGGTGGGGTTTCAGGGATCCAAGCATCTTTGGATCTTGCCAATCGCGGCCTAAAGACCTACCTTGTCGAGAAATCTCCAAGCATAGGTGGCCGAATGGCTCAACTTGACAAGACCTTTCCAACGATGGATTGTTCGATATGCATCCTAGCGCCGAAGATGATTGAGTGCTTCAGACATCCCAAGATAGAGTTACTCACATACTCGGAAGTAAAAGAAGTTCACGGTTCCGCCGGAGACTTCACAGTCAAGGTCGTGAAGAAGCCCCGGTACGTGCAGGCTGACAAATGCGTCGGATGCGGCACCTGTGCAGACCATTGCCCAGTGGAGCTCCCCAACGAATTCGATTCAGGAATGGGTGTTCGAAAGGCAATATACATACCATTCCCACAGGCGGTCCCACGGGTCTACACCGTGGACAAAGACCACTGCCTGGACTGCGGACTCTGCGAGAGCGTATGCAACGCAAAAGCGGTTGACCTCGAGCAACAGCCAGTTGAGCTCGAACTACACGTCGGCGGGATCGTGGTCGCGACCGGATTCGACACGTACGAACCATTCAGGATAACATCGTACGGCTACGGCAAATACAAGAACGTAGTCACCGCAATGCAGCTGGAACGTCTGCTCTCCGCGTCGGGGCCGACCGGCGGTCGCATCATGAGGCCTTCGGACGGAAGAATCCCACGCACCATCGCGTTCCTACAGTGCGTTGGATCAAGGGATCAACGGTTCGGATACCCGTATTGCTCCAGCATATGCTGCAAGTACGCCGTAAAGGACGCCGTGCTGATAAAGGAGCACAGACCCGACTCTGAGGTCTACATCTTCTACATTGACCTGCGCGTCTTCGGAAAGGGATTCCAAGAGTTCGCGAACCGAGCGAAGAAGGAGTTCGGGGTGAAGTTCGTCCGAAGTAGCCCTGGTGAGATAAGAGAGGATCCGGAAACGAAAGATCTCACCCTCTGGTACGA
>CAZUTN010000015.1:0-17916 GCA_964623365.1 uncultured Candidatus Bathyarchaeia archaeon | reverse complement strand
CGCGAATGTACCGCCAAGGTGCAGATGCTGAACCGAATAATTAGACCGTAACGACCATAATTAGCCCCGACAAACGGCCCAACACACGCGCAGATCAACGCTAAATATGGTGAATGACTCCAAGTTCATGGTGGAGAGGTTTTCTTGGTTAAGTGGCATCGCCGAGAGGAACTTGTCGGGAAGGAGATCATCAACGGCGAGGCAAAGAAAGTGGGAACCGTGAAAGACCTTGCTTGGACAACTGAGGGGAAGCTGGCTATCGTCGTCGAGAGAGGCAGAGAAGAGGAATCCTACCTGCCTTTTGACCAGGTCGAGAAGATCGGAGACGTGGTCTTCATAAAGGTCACGAGCTCGCTCGAATCAGTTCCAATGAAGACCTGCCCGATATGCAAGCACAAGAACCTCCTTGATGCGAAATTCTGCCAGAGATGCGGCAAGACTCTCGAAGAGAAGGAGAAAGAGAAGAAGGAGAAGTAGATCGTCGAAAGCCGAGTCCGCACTTGAACGAATGCCTCGCGCATGGGGTTGAACTCGGCTTTCTGTGTGTGTGCGGGACACCGATGTACCCCTATGGGAACATTAATATACCACCAGTCCGTGCCTTTTGGACTGGGGAAAAACCGTGAATGACGACCTCGCAGCAACTCCCGCAAACTCTCCGACGACGACATCTATCCGGCTGCCGCCAACGGGGCCAGACAAAGCCTCAAGGACAATCGCACACATTACCTCCTCTTCGTTGCCAGCAAGTACGCCCGGAACGCCCTTCAATTCTTGTTTCTCTGCTGACGAAAATGCCGTCGCTGACGCCCACATTGCCCACCATCACTACTTGGCTCTGGCGAGCGCCCTCATGATCTGTCCGAGTTCGATACAGCCAGCAACGCCTGCCCACCTTGACGTCGACCCATGTGGATCGTGATTCCTCGATTTCCCCGGAATCACGATCCCTCCATCATCTCTTTGTCTGGGCTTGACGTGCCTCTCAACCTTTGCTAGCTTAGACGGATTCTCTTAAGTGTCTGACATCATGTTCTAGTCGGGAAGACCATCGGAGGCTACGATTTGTCTTCTGACCTTTGGCAGGCTAGAATCGATCTTTGCGTGGATAAGGAATCCAAAACCTATTGGATCATGCTGAGGCTTCGAAACGATTCCGGCGATGAGAAGAAACATATGAGCGTCCTTATTCCGAAGGCCGCTATCTCCGAGGCGCTTGAGCGAGCTTCGCATCTTGAGGAAAAAGGCCTCAGTGAGAAGCAGGAGCCTGCCGGTTTGCCGGAGCCAGAGGAGGACCAATTCGCCGACTGATGGTTGGTCTCAAGTCCTCGACCACATACTCATATGCTTGACCACGGTTCAGAGCCTGCGTCAGAGTCGGTATTGCTTGCTGATAGCGCACATCTCGGACCTCCACTGCGGACACGAGTTTCAACCGTCGGTTTTTGGTCAGGCTGCGCAGGAGATCAATTCACTCGATCCTGACGTGGTTGTTGTTACGGGAGACCTCACAGATGACGGCCTTCTGAGCCAGTATCGAGAAGCGAAGAAGAGACTCGATGGCCTTTGTTGCAGGAACATAGTCGTGACGAGTGGAAATCATGACTATCGTTCGACAGGATACTTGCTCTTCAAAGAGGCCTTCAGTTCCAGAAAGATCGTGAGGGTCGGCGACGCTGCGTTGATCGTCGTGGGTACAGCCAGACCTGAGAGAGATGAAGGAGAGATCGGGCATCGTCAGGTGGTTTGGCTCCAGCGAAACCTAAGGAAATACAAGCGTGAGTGTAGAGTTGTCGTAATGCATCATCACTTGGTCCAAGTCCCGGACACCGGCCCTGACACTATTCCAATAATAGACGCTGGAGACGCGCTGCGCGCGCTCATCGGATCCAAGGCGAACCTGGTCCTTGGGGGACACAGGCACAGGCCGTGGATGTGGAATGTCCAGAACCTCCCGATACTACACGCTGGAAGCGTCTCCTCGGAGCGTCTGAGAGGATTCTTCAACAATTCATACAACGTAATTGAATTGGAGAAAGACGAGGTCAAAGCCCGACTGAAAGTCGTCGACGGAAGATCGATCAGGTTCAAGGAAGTCCTCGAGAAGCCGATCGGCGTAAGAGTCTAGGTTCGCGCTGCCCGCAAATCCGGCTCCACATGGACGAGGACTTTAGACGTGCCTTCGATTCGTGTGTGCAAGGCCTCCTCAATCCGCGTGGAGATCTCGTGCGCGTCCGAAACCGCTAGACTCGCGTCCAAAACACATGTAACGGTCAGGTGAAGCCCGTCTTCAGCACGATGAACCGCAATCCCGCGGCAACTCTTCACACCAAGCACACGTACAGCGTTTTCTCTAACCGCGTTCACGATTCGTTGCGATTCCGGCGTCACATCAGCGCTGGTGAGCGGCATCTCGTCAGCTGATTCTATGTGCGTCACGACCTCCGCAACTTGACGAATGTTCGCTCTTATTGCCGACTCGAGTTTGCTTGCCATTCCATGGGCGGCCTCAAGGCTAGCATCCGGATCTGTCTCAAGATGCAACTCGACATGGAGACCGTTGTCCGCGTCGTGGACCTCGATATTGTGAAGACCTCTTATGCCGTGAATCTGAGATGCCAGCTTCCTAACCTTCTCAGCCAATCCTGCCTCATGTTTCGCCACGGGCCGAGTTCTCACCACGATGTCGCTGTTGGGTTCCAGTCTCCGAATGGCCTGCTCTACCTCGACCGCAACCGTGTTTACTTCCTCAAAACTTGTTGAGTTGTCGACGTACACTTCCAAGTCAACGAAGGTTTGTGCACCAGATGGTCTCACTCGTACACGGCCGCATGACTGGACTCCCCCGATTCTCAAGACTTCCGCACGGATAGTCTCAGCCAGCCCTACGGGTGCTCGGTCCAAGAGCACGAGGACCGTTCTTCTCGCGAGTCGCAAACTCAATACGACAACAACCACGACCACGCCCAAGGCGGCTAGTGGGTCAGCAATCGGGTAGCCGAGAGCTACAAAGAATAGTCCGGCAATGACTGTGAGCGAACTCAAGATGTCTGTACTGAAGTGAAGAGCATCCGCTTCAAGGGCTTGGCTTCTGTACTTCTTGGCAGCCCGATAGAGAACCCGAGACCTCGAAAAGTCCAAGACAATCGAAACAATCATCACCGCGAAGCCAGCCAGACTGGCTTCCACGTGTGCTTCTCTGAAGAACAGGCGCTGTATCGCTTCGTAGCTTATCCAGGTGCAGGTTGCCAGAAGCAGCAACGTCTCGACCAACGCCGAGAAGCTTTCGTACTTTCCGTGGCCATAGAGGTGATCCTCGTCGGGGGGCTTGCTTGAGGTCCTTACAGCGTATACTGTTGTGGCCGCCGCGACTAGGTCGAGGCCCGAGTGCAACGCTTCAGAGATTATCCCGAGGCTGTTAGTGAGGACACCAACGATCGCCTTCAGGGAAGTCAGCGCCACCGCTACGATGAGGGAAGAGAACGCAACTTTCTCCTTCTCCTGCAATGGTTTCACGCCCGGGTCTGCTCCGATCTTCCAAGGCTCGAGTGACGGACGCTAGCATCGTTGAGGAGCGGTAAAGGGTTTTTGAGTCCCTTGATAAGGCCCGTGTACCAGTCTTGATGGACATGAAGCGCGGGCGCTCAATCTACATGGAGAGAACAATCCGAGATGTTGCACTATTGAAAAGGTTCATGCAAGCGCTCGACGAGGATGAAGGGATAAGAATCGAGGGGAACGTGCCCGACCTCGCGAACGGGGGATTTATTTTCGTTGGATTCTATAGAGGCCGCTACTGTGTGAACCTCTGCGACCGCATCAGAGACAAGCAATCCCAGAAGTACACCGTTGGGTCGAACGACAAGTGGTTCTATTTCGAGGAGGCCTCCGGCCTTTGGAAGTTCTTGCAGCCACTCATTCGGAAGCCACTGAGAGCTTGGCTGTACTAGACAGTTAGTACTCCGATGATGCGAGACAAGGCAAGTATCCTCTTCGCCGCAGTCTCACACGTGCTTGACGCTAGCCTCTTGTGAGATCTCATTTCGCTCTTTGTGCTGCGCAGGAACCGGGAAAGAAGTTTGAGTGCTCGCGCTGTATCGAGGTCATCGTCCATGGCCGCGGTGAATTGAGTTTCGACGCGCGAAAGATCCTTCAAGAGTCGCAAGTCCGACTTGCCTGCCGCTTTCCCGGTTGAGCAGGCCGTCAACTGGTGAACAGCTTCTCGCAAAAATTCCAATTCTCTGTTTGATTGGAGAAGCAGGTTCTTGGAGAAGTATGCTACTCGTCTGTAGTGAGTCTTCGCAAAGAAGAACTTCAGTTGCTCCGCAGTGCATGTGACGAGCGCATCCCGGATCCCGACCACGTTGCCAAGTGACTTGCTCATCTTCACTCCACCGACATTCAGCATGCCCGTGTGGACCCAATACTTGACGAAGGGCGTCTTGCCACTCAACGCTTCTCCTTGCGCTACCTCGGCTTCGTGATGTGGAAAGACTAGTTCGACGCCCCCCGCGTGAATGTCATACGATGAACCGAGGTACTTCATGGCGATCGCGGTGTCCTCTATGTGCCACCCTGGTCTCCCCTTGCCCCACGGAGAATCCCAGAGCGGCCCGTCATCGAACTTCCTCCAGAGCGAGAAGTCTTCCGGATGATGCTTTGTTGAACAGAGTTCGAGCCGTCTAAGTCTCAGATCAGCTCTGCTTTGATTAGAAAGTCGACCGTATGATGCGGATCGTGACACATCGAAGTAGACTCCGGTTTCAGTTTCGTAAGCGTATCCGGTCGAAATCAACCGTTCGACCTGACTGATTATGTCAGGAATGTGGTCTGTTGCTCGTTCGAATCTGTTAATCGTCTCAATCCCGAGGGCTTTAATGTCCTCTAGGAACGACTTCTCGAATTCGTTTGCTATCTCTTGTGTGCTTCTGCCCGTCTCCTCAGCTTTCTTGATTATCCGCTCGTCGATGTCTGTAATGTTCATGAGAACGTACGGTCGATATCCTCTGAAGCGAAGGTACCTGACCATCGTGTCAACCGCAAGGTAGGTTCTCGCGTGGCCGAGATGCGTGTAGTCATACACGGTAGGCCCACACACGAATACTTTGACCTCTTGCCCACTTGGATGAGGCAACTCTTCCTTGCGCATTGCAAGTGTGTTGAAGACTCGTAGCAAGATCGGCCTACCGCACCGTCGCGCCCAAGCGCCAACTGCTCACCTTCATCGCCTCTTCTATCGTTTTCCTTTGGATCGGCTCCACTTGGAACAAGTATTTGTGATCAGAGACCCAACGAGCCGGCGGCGCCTTCAGCAACCGGTGCGAATCTTGCCACATCTTGCGCCGAGAACGCGACCCCGATGGGGCATTTGACCATAACGTAATACGGGAAAGTTGTGGATGCTAGAGAGCAGGGACTGACTTGAAGATCGTTTTCCACGACAAGTACTTCTCGGTGTACAGCGGAGACCCAGCGTCCGCGGAGGGAAGACTAGACTATGCCTACAGATTATTGAAGGAGAACTTTGAATTCGTGAAACCGCAGCCTGCACAAGAGGACGACCTTCTGCTCGTCCACGGTCACGCACACGTCGAACACATCAAGCAAGACGCTCGCCTCTATGAGGCAGCTTCTCTTGCCGTGGGCGGCGCCATTCGCGCTTCCGAGACCGCGCTTGCCGGCGAACCAAGATTCGGGCTGATAAGACCCCCAGGACATCACGCAAGCCCGAATTCCTGCTGGGGATTCTGCTACTTCAACAACATTGCGATCGCGATCAGAAGACTCATCCATGCACAGGAAATCGGAAAAGCGTTAATCGTCGACTTCGACCTGCACTTCGGAGACGGAACAAGCAATACGTTTGCCGGAGACAGGAACGTGGCGTATCATCACATGGGCTCAGGCCCGAGAGAGTTTGAGCGCTTTCTTTCAGGTTTGGGAGACTTCGAAATGCTAGGAGTTTCAGCTGGTTTCGATAGAGGCGTTGCTGACTGGGGCGGAACGCTAACGGATGCGGACTATGAACAGGTTGGAGTAGTACTGAAGCGATTCTCCGAGAAGAAATCTAGAGGAAGACGGTTTGCTGTGCTTGAAGGCGGATACAACCACAAGACGCTGGGGCTATCGATTCTCAGCTTCTTAAGAGGGTTCGAATAGCCAGAGATGCATAGGCGTGTCCAACACGTAACTCTCTGGCGCCTCAGCTCGCGTGTGGCACGACTCTAGCCGCCTAGGTTTATATCCGCATGGGAAACAATACCGGTCTTCTCAAGGGAAGATGCAAATGAAGATGCGATTGAACAAGAGAGCAATAACACGAATTCAAGGCGTCTTGATCATCGTCATACTCGTCATCGTTGCTGGGCTAGGAGTCTACTACTACACGCTTCCAGCGCCCGGCCCCGGACCCACTACTGCGACGACGGTGGGCAAGGGAAAGCTCGTGCTTGACTGGTGGTACGAATCATCAGGTCACTACCCACAAAGCGCAGACCTAGCCGCGGTATTCAAAGCCCAACTGGAAAGAACCGGGCTGATTACTGTCAATTTGCACGCCGCGGATTGGCCAAGCTACAAGCAGAACAGAGACGCATACAGCATGCAAGTCTACGTGTACGGATGGTATCCGGACTACGTGGACCCCGACAACTATGTTCAGCCATTCTTCGACTCAGTGGGGGCCGGATGGCTCGGCACAGGATACAGCAACCCCGAGATGGATGACCTCATAGCCAAGGCACGATCGATCTCGGACCCAGCACAAAGGAGCGAACTCTACGCCAAGATTCAAGACATCATGGTGAGAGATGCTCCAATAGTTCCGGTCTATCAGGGCAAGGCCTGGGCGGTTACAAAACCAGATGTTACTGGAGTGACCTTGGACATCACACAGAACATGTACTACTGGCTCATCACTCCCCCTGCAGGAAAGGATACACTGATCGTCGGCACAACCGACTCCATCGAGACTAGCTTAGACCCAGCGGAAGTTTGGGACTTCTTCGGTGCGTCAATGGTATACAACCTGGGGGCGCCGCTGGTATACATCAGGCCAGGATCGTCTGCGGGCCCGGATGACTTCGTTCCCGCGCTGGCAACGAAATGGTCGGCGAGCGCAGACGGCTTGACTTGGACTTTTGACCTGAGACAGGGCGTCAAGTTCTCCGACGGCACTGAGTTAACTTCGGACGCGGTCAAGTACAGCTTCGAGAGGAACATCGCACTTGAAATGCCTGATGGCCCGCAGCTCGGTCTGGGCTACAGCGATATCATTGCGAGCGTAGAAGCACCTTCAAAGTACCAAGTCGTCATCACTTTGAACCATCCGTTTTCTCCGTTCCTGTCGCTCTTGGCCTTTTCAGGGTCGTTCATGGTCAATCCAAAGAGGGCACCCAATACGCCCGGCCAAGCTGTTCAGTACGTTGATGGAGATGCGAAGGCGAGCAACCCTAACGACCTAGGGCCCTACGTGCTGAAAGAGTGGGCGCGAAAAGGCGGAAAAGACTACGAGATGAAACTGGACGCAAACCCGAACTACTTCGGCGTAGCGGACGGCTATCCCAAAGCAAAACACATCATAATGAAATTCTACAGTGACGCAACAGCTCTGGCGCTGGCCATGAAGTCCGGCGAGATAGACATGGCCTTTAGACAGTTGACTGCCACCGACATCAAGAGCATGCAGTCGGACCCGAACCTCAAGGTTTGGGAAGGCACAGGCGCATTCATCCAGTACATCTGCTTCCAAGAACGGATGCCCCCCTTCGATAATCCGAAAGCCAGACAAGCCATCGCAGCAGCTCTTGACAGGAAGGAACTCGTGGACACCGTGTTCCTGGGGCAAGGAACTCCCCTCTACAGCATGATACCTAACGGCATGGCATTCCATCAAGACCCCTTCAAGACCCTAGGCGACGCAAACATCACGCTGACTGTGAGCCTACTACAAGAACTGGGCTACGGTTAGGGGAGAGAACGCAAGCAACCCTTAACTACGCAGCCCAACCTCCTCCTTTTTTCATGTCTCTTCGTTCTTACATCATCACCAGAATCCTACTGACGATTCCAATGATCATGCTACTGCTGACGTTCGTGTTTCTTGTAATCAGAGTCCTGCCAGGAGACCCCGCCTCGCTTCATTTCGAGAAACAGGTTGACCCTCAGACGTTGCTAGCGTTCAAGCGGCAACTTGGTCTCGACAAACCGATTGAGATTCAGTATCTAGACTATCTCCTAGGCCTGTTGAGGGGAGATTTCGGCAAGTCGATGCAGGACTATTCACCTGTCTCACAGCAGATCTTCTCAGCCTTTCCCGCAACTCTTGAGCTCGCGATTTGCTCAACGATGGTCATGATATTGGTTGGAGTTGTGCTGGGTGTGCAGGCTTCGCGTTCATACAATTCACCGCCTGACCATTCGATTCGAGTCTTTGGCACCGTCTCGTATGCAATACCGGTCTTCTTCCTTGGAGAAGTCATGATCATGGTGTTCGCGATCTACCTCCACATTTTCCCGTCAGGGGATCGCATCTATGCGGGGATGACTCCAACGGGACTGACGATTGGTGATCTGCACTTGGCTACGGGACTCTACGTTGTGGACAGCATTCTTGAAGGAAACCCGACGAAGCTTGTAATGTCGCTTCGCTATCTGTTCTTGCCGTCGCTGACACTGGGCACGGTGCTCTCTGGAATCTTCATCAGGCTGACAAGAGGAAACATGCTGGAAACACTCCAGCTGGACTTTGTTACTGCCGCACGAGCAAGAGGACTGAAAGAACGAACCGTCGTGTACGGGTACGCTCTACGAAACGCATTCCTTCCAATACTGACTATGATGGGTCTGCAATTTGCCGCGTTGCTGGCTGGGGCCGTCCTAACCGAGACCACCTTCTCTTGGCCTGGCCTGGGGCGATATCTCGTCGACAGGATCACCTTCCGAGACTATACCGCAATCCAAGGAGTAGTCGTCTTCTTCGGACTCCTTGTTGCAATGGTCAGCCTTGCCGTGGACATCATCTATGCGTATCTTGACCCGCGGATCCGATTCTAGGAGACTTCAAGATGAACGATGAAAGATCTCACGGAAGGATCCTAGTTCAGTTCTTTCCTGCGTTACATGGTCTAACGAGAAGGGGACTCGCCGGTTGGGCGATCCTCATTGGGGGAGTGATCGTCGCTGTTATGGCCATCATGACGACAATTGCTCCATGGATTTCTCCTTACAATCCAATCGCGATAAACGTGGGACCGCTCCTTTCGCCTCCGTCGTCCGAGTTTCCGCTCGGCACGAATCATCTGGGCCAAGACATGCTTAGCAGAGTTTACTTTGGCGGAGCCATCATGTTCCAAGTTGCGATACTATCCGTGATCGTCTGCATAGTAGTAGGCGTCCCAATCGGGCTCTTCGCCTCGTACGCAGGCGGCTACACCGACAAAGTCGCTTCCTTGGTGATGGATAGCATCTACGCTTTCCCGGGCTTGGTGCTTGCTATTGCGATCGCAGCAATGCTGGGGCCTGGAGTTGTCAACATGGCTCTTTCGATTGCAGTTGTGTACGTGCCGTCGTACTTCAGAATAATCCGCAGCCAAGTCCTCACGATCAAGGAGCTTCCCTACGTCGAAGCCGCTCGCATGATGGGTGCCACTGGAAGGAGCACACTCTTCAGTTACATTCTTCCAAACGTTGTTCCGTCCATTGTTGCAGTTGCAACGATAAACTTCGCCGACGCTATTCTCACAGCAGCGGGCCTGACCTTTGTTGGTCTAGGTTTGCCTGTGTCTATCCCTGACTGGGGCTGGGACCTCACCTATGGCAGGAGACTCCTCACCAGCGGAGCATGGTGGGTGATAACATTCCCGGGCGCAATGGTCGTCTTGCTTGCATTGGGCTTCACGCTAATGGGAGAAGGACTGAGCGAACTCTTCAACCCGCGCCTCCAAAGGTGAATCAAGAGCCATGCCGCTGCTCGACATCCAGTCGCTGACTGTGGAGTATCGTACCCTCAGGGCGAATGTGAAAGCAGTTGACCGGGTCAATCTGTCGATGGAGAAAGGGCACACACTGGGCCTGGTCGGCGAGTCAGGATGCGGGAAATCGACCTTGGGCCTGTCGACTCTGCGTCTTGTGCCTCATCCCGGCAAGATCGCCAGCGGTCACATAACCCTCGACGGGATCGACGTGATCAATTGCTCTGACGAGGAAATACGCCAGGTAAGAGGAAAACGAGTCGGCTACATCTTTCAAGACCCGATGACATCGCTCAACCCTGTCAAGAAGATCAGCGACCACTTCGTGGAAATGATCCGCACTCATGAACCCGAAGTCAGTGAGGAAGACGCGCTGAAGCAGGGGAGGGACACACTCGAACGCCTAGGCATACTTCCGGAGAGAATTGACGACTTTCCTCATCAGTTCAGCGGGGGAATGAGACAGAGAGTCATGATCGGATTGGCTCTCGTCCTTGGTCCTGATTTGCTGATCGCAGACGAGCCCACAACATCTCTTGATGTAATAGTTGAGGCTCAGATCGTCGAGCTGCTGAAGCATCTCAAGGAAAGCCTCAGGCTCACATTGATTCTAATCACACACAACATTGGCATTGTGGCCGAGACCGCGGATCGAGTTGCTGTAATGTACGCAGGCAGAATTGCCGAGCTGGGAGAAACCTACAGCCTCTTCGAGAAGCCACTACATCCCTACACGCAGGCTCTGCTCAACTCCGTTCCGAACATCACAAAGAAAGGTCAAGTCCTGTCCTGGATTCCGGGAGCGCCTCCCGACCTCGCTGAACCGCCCCTTGGTTGCCTCTATCATCCTCGTTGCCCGTTCGCCTTCGACCGTTGCAGGAAAGAAGAACCGCTGTTGATGAGGCACGACAATTCGGAGGTTGCTTGCCACCTCTACGAGAAGAGGTAGAACGCATTGGACAACATACTGAGGGTTACGAATCTGAAGAAGTACTTTCCCGTCGAGAAGAGTTTCTTGGACAAGCTGTTGACTTCACAGAAGAGCTTCGTACACGCCGTCGATGACATATCATTCTCGATGAGCCGCGGCGACATTCTCGGGCTCGTCGGCGAGAGCGGGTCAGGAAAAAGCACGACGGGGAAGCTCTGCCTCAAACTGACCGAGCCCACGTCAGGCAGCATCGTCTTCGAGGGAGTCGATATCGCCAAACTCCACGGAGAGGAACTTCGGAAATTCAGGAAAAATTTGCAGATGGTCTTTCAGGATCCGACCGCGTCGCTGAGCCCGCGCATCAGAGTGGGCGACGCCGTCAGGCACGCGCTGTCATTTCAAGGAGCGAGCTCACCGAGTGAACGGACTGAGCGAACGCGGGCGATGCTGGAACGGGTTGGTCTGAAACCGTGGAGCAACTTCTACGATCGTTTTCCCCACGAACTCAGCGGAGGCCAAAGGCAACGTGTCGTCATTGCCAGAGCATTGGTGTTGAATCCCAAGTTCGTGGTTGCAGATGAACCGATCGCGATGGTCGACGTCTCAGTTAGGGCACAGATTCTCGAGTTGATGCTCGAACTGAAGAAGGAGTTCGATCTGACTTATCTGTTCATAACTCATGACCTTGCCATGGCGAACTACGTGTGCCAAAGCATCGCCATCATGTATCTGGGTAAGATCGTGGAGACGGGCTTGAAGAAGGATGTCTTTGGAATGCCGCTGCATCCTTACACGCTGGCTCTGCTTTCCTCAATTCCCGTACCAGATCCGAAGGCAAAACTGAAGCGCATAGTCCCGAAAGGGGAGATCCCCAGCCCAATCAACCCGCCGAAAGGGTGCAGATTCCATCCCAGGTGTCCCTACGCGGAAAACATCTGTTCCGAGCGCGAGCCCCAACTCGAAGAGATTAGACCAGATCATCACGCTGCGTGCTTCTTTCCTCGCACGTAGCGGTGGCTTCCAGCTGCGCAAGCGATGTCAGTGGGCGGGCGTGCTCTCACTTCGTGCGAAGATCTACGAATTTCCCTCTCTTGGTGAGTTCTACCTCGACCTCGTACGATGTGGACCCTTGCGTGCACTTCAGGGTCACTACATTGTTCCCGTTTGGCAGGGACTTCACAGGAGGCACATGCTCGCCTTTGGCAGACTCGGAAACCCTCAGGTGAAACTCGTCTATGGCCCGTTTGACGATCTCTTCTTCTGGAATGCTCATGCGTTTCACGCCCTTGAATCAGTGTTGGCGCGTCACGTAGAACGGATTCATATTATAGTGTTGCGCAGAGTCCGAAAAGATCGTGATCGTGCGTGGAGAAGCCGAAAGACACACATTCCAACGATTCATCTTTTGGCTCAATCTGCTCGCTTGGTGTAGAGCATGACGGTACCAAACCGTGAGACCATCGACCGAGTAATTCAGGAGTACAAGATCAACACCGACTCGACGAGACCAGTCGAGATCAAGGGAGTCAAGCTCAGAAAGAGCACAAGGATCTTCGAAGTAGACCGCGCGGCACCGCCCACATTCATTATTGACACCCCAATGGCTCGTGAGATCGCGTGTTACCCTCACCTGGTCGGCGAATTGTTGGAGCAAAGATCACGTGAGGCTGCCGCTGAAGCGCTGCCGGCGATCGTGGAGCTGTCCGAGATAGGAGATAACCGTGGAGGTTCTGAGATCGTTTTCGAGCAGATCCTGCGGGCCGCCCCGGGGTACAAGCTCCAAGATGTCGCACCAAGAGTTCTGGGGGGCTCGTACAGGACAGTCCATCTTCGCCCTCGGTACACGCACAGGTCATACCGCGACCATGACGGAACAGTTCAGAGAGAGATCGAGGTGGTTCACCAAGACTTCTCCGAGTTTCCCAAAGGAAAGAAGATCACGTTGATCATGCAGGATACTGTGGCAAGTGGACGCTCCGGAGAAGTCAGCATCAACGCCGCACTTGAGCATTGCGCGCAGTCTGGTTGCAGGATTGAGAAGTGGATCATCTACGGGTTCATTTCTGAGTACGGCCTGGACATACTTCACCGCATTGCCAAAGCGAACGATATCTCCATGGTTGCCTTTGCGATGGGGAACCTCACCGCCCTCTCGACGAACAACTATGACATGCCACTGTACGGGGTCGATGAGGCGCACTGGCAGAAGACTCGTACGATTCGAAAGCTCGGGAGCATCGTCGACAGAGCCAGCCTCGAGGAGTACGTTCCATGTTTTGTGCCAGGCGCCGATCAGCCTGGCGACTGGTCCGCCAGACAACGAAAGCTCTTCAACGGGGTCTCCCACGAGCCCGGCGACATCGCCGGCCATCTCAACAACAGCATACGACTCATCAAGAGCCTCGTTGAGATCGGCGGCTTCGAGCCTTGGCAGCAAGGCATAGCTGAAAAAGAGCTTGACCTTCTCCAGAAGACTCTGCAAAGTGAGACTTCCAGTCAGACTGCGTGAGCGAATCTACCCGGTAGGCGGATCCTTGACGCTCCTGAACATCAACCAGAAAGCAGCTTTGTACGCTGCGTGGTAGGCAAATGACACACTGCCTGTCAAAGACGAGGCGAACGGAAGCCTAGCATCCCGACCGAACCATTCGAAAGCTCGGATCGCTGGCAACTCGCCCGTCCTCACGAACTCGACTGCTTGCAACTTTGCTGACGCGCCCCGTCCAACCGTCTCTGGGCCCTTTGGCGTATTGACATAGATCACGCCCTCGCGTCGCAGGAGCTGGCTCTTCCACGCGTGACACTATATGGCAGTTCCACACATCGTCGTCGAAGTGCTCAGTCCGTGTCAAAGCTCAAAGCGATCGGCGTCATCGGGATACCCTACAACGTCGGGTGGAAGGGCGAAGGCATAGACGAGGGCCCCACGGCGCTTCGCAGGGCAGGACTGCTCAAGCAACTTGGCCAGGTCGCGGAGGCGGTTGTGGATCTCGGCGACGTGAGCGTGGTTCTGCCTTCGCGAGACGACAGTAATCCAAAGCTTCTCAATCCGCATCAAGTCGTAGCGGTCTGCAGGGCCGTTGCTCCTCAGGTGAGAAGTGCATGCGAGCAAGGATACTTTCCTCTTGTACTCGGCGCCGAGGACAGTGTGATCATGGGCATCGTAGAAGGCCTCAGGCAGGCACTGTGCCAACCCGTTGGGCTGATCTACCTCGACGCCCACGGAGACTTCAACACTCCTGAAACGACGCCGTCAGGCCTGATTGGAGGAATGGACGTAGCCATACTCACAGGCCGGGGCCCAGACCAGCTGACGAATATCTTTGGCCAGAAGCCCCAGCTACACGAGGAACAGGTAGCGATCTTCGGTGCTCGAGACCTTGACCGACCCGAGCGGGAGATGCTGAGAAGATCCAAAGTTCACATGTACACGATGGACAGAGTAAGGGAGCTCGGCGCGGAACGCGCGATGAGGGAAGCCGCCGAGAAACTGTTGCGATTCTGCAGCAAGATCTACGTTCACGTGGACATAGATGTCTTGGATCCCAGTGAGATGAAGGCGATCCACATGAGCGTCCCAGACGGCTTGACGCTCACTGAGTGTGCTGGTGCGTTGCGAGTTGTCCGAGAGACCGGAAGGCTCTGCGGGCTAGCAGTGATGGTATTCAACGCACGCAAGGACCCCAACCGAACAGAAGCAGGAAAGCTGAACCGAATGATCATTGACAGTCTGAGAGGCGACTGAGGAGCCGTTCTAGGCCTGAAGAATTCTTTGCATATGCCCCGACACCTCTCCGCGCACGGAACATCGGTTCAAACTGAGAGAAGCTTATTCCTGTCCCCTTGGTTATCACACAAAGGGGTAAGCTATGCCACTAGTCGTCAGTGAAACGGACGGTCACCTCGGCATGATCACTCTCAACAACCCAGAGAAGCGCAACTGCCTCAGTGCCCCGCTCATTCAGGAGTTGTTCAATGCACTCGACCAGTTCGAGGCATCTGATATCCGGGTGGTCATCTTGCGCGCCCCGGCAGGCGCTAAGGTTTGGTCGGCTGGCCACGACGTCAACGAACTACCCAAGCCTGGTCGCGACCCGCTCCCTTATGCGGCCCCATTCGAGCGACTCCTACGCCGTGTTCAGGACTATCCCGGTCCGGTAATTGCTATGATTGAGGGCAGCGTCTGGGGAGGCGCGTGTGACCTGGCCCTTACGTGTGACATCCTGATTGGGTGTGAGACCGCTTCCTTCGCCATAACTCCGGCGAAGATCGGAATCCCCTACAACGCATCGGGGATGATACATTTCATCAACGTCCTCGGACTCAACAAGGCTAAGGAGATGCTCTTCACAGCCGAGCCCATCAGCGCCTCTGATGCTCTCAACGCCGGCATCTTGAATCATCTCGTGCCAGCGGCTGACCTTGAACGCTTCACACGAGACCTAGCCGGCAAGATCCTCAAGAACGCTCCGCTCGCTGTCCGCTCACTGAAGGAGCAATTCCGCTTGCTTTCCAAAGGCCACCCCATCGATGCCGAAACCGCTGAGGAGATCCAATCCATCCGTCGCCGCGTCTACGACAGCGAGGACTACGGTGAGGGCATACGCGCCTTTCATGAAAAACGTCCACCCCGTTTTCAGGGCAAATAATCACCACGCAGGGAGGCGAACTACCGAGGACCCATTTGGGGAGGAGCCATTCTTGTGCGGCTCCAGCTTCGCACAAAGATACATCTGCTGCTGTTTGGCGGAGGAGTCTCCCAGCAGTTCCTGCAAGCTTGGGCAAGCCAGAATTGTCGCGACTTGATGACTAGGAAGGGCGATTCGGATGTCATGTGGGGCTGTGACTCGCTTCCGGGATTGATGGCAAATGAACGAGCAGAACTATTTCGAAGCTTCATGGGACGGGCTTGTGAAGGGTATCACCGGCGGTACTATTGTCCTAGTGATCTCGATCGCCATGGTTCTCTCTATGAAGTTGGATAGACCATTTCTCGCGTCTGGCTTCATCGTCATTCTGGTTTGCATCCTCGTTTTGCCGTTCTTGTGGGCTCCACGCGGATACGCGGTGGAAAGTAACGACGTCGTGATCAAGAGACTGATCGGCGAGATGAGAATTGGTGCCGCTGACCAACCGAGACGCTGGAACTGGACATGGCGCGGGATAAGACTGTGGGGTAGTGGCGGCCTCTACGGATACTTCGGATACTTCGCTTTCAAGGGCATCGGTAGAGTTCACATGTACGCAACGAACAGACACAACCTCGTTGTCATCAAGGATGAGAGATCGGAGAAACATCTGCTCAGCCCGGACCAGCCCGAGAGATTCATTCTTCTCCTAGGCAGCCACCAATTGCGGCAACAGTCAGATGAGCATGCAATCCAGCGAAGCTTTCCATCTCATGTGAAGTGAACTCCCGGTACGACTGAAAACGCAGGCGGCAGGCAGATAGACGTGTTCGATTGCACACGGCAGGTTTAACACACGCCGGCCCTATCTTATCTTGGGCCAGCGTGCATATTGAAACAACCTCGCGAGCTAGCGGCTGCTCTCCTTGATGCCGTAGACGAGTCACTGCTGGTTCCCGGCGAAATTGTGAGAACGACAATGTACGAACGAGTCGAGAGAAGCTACCAAGTCAGACGTGAGGAGATCCCTGAGAATCTTGAGATGTTCCACCAAGCGTTAGAAGACTTGCTAGGTGCAAGCAGCAGTGTCATGGAGAAACTGATCGCCAAGAACCTCTACAGATTCCTGGAACTGCAGTTCACAGAACGTGGCAACTGGACATTGGTGAACTACGTGAATCACGCTACCGACGTGAAGAGAGATGTTTGATCGCCAGGCAGAGCTTCTTCGGGAGACTCAACGGCATGACTGACGCCGACTTCGTGCTCGACGCCAATCAATTGGTAGAGGATGAAAGCAGGATTGAAACGTGAAGAGGAGCGAATCATAGTTCTCCTAGCTTGTACTGTAGTCTATCTCGGAATTCTTGTCATTGATCTCCGTACGCCACTAGGCGCCGCCGAGTGGATGCTTTACATGGTTCCAGTGCTGACCGCATTTCGGTTCTTGAGCCGCCGACAAATTGTCCTTTTGTGCTCCTTTGGCACGTTTCTCATGGCGGTTGGCTTTGTATTCTCACCGCAAGGTATGACGTGGCAAGTGGCTCTCTTCAATCGTGTAGTCGGTGTCGGCGTGCTTTGGCTGACATCAGTCTTCATCGTTAATCGTCGACAGATGGAAGACAAACTGCGGGCAAGCGAGGAGAAGTATCGAGTGCTGGTGGAAAATTCGCCGAACCTCATAGCGATCATCCAAGACGGTCTTGTGAAATACGTGAATAGAGCTGCATGTGAAGTGTTGGGTTGGACCTTTGAGGAAATGACCGCTCCCTCATTCAACTTTCTTGAAAGGACGGTTGCGAAGGAATATCGAGGTCTGGCAAAGGAGAACATAACGAAGAGATTACGCGGAGAAGAAATCCCACCGTACGAGATCCGCTTGCTGAGACGAGACGGCTCAGAGATCCATGCAATAGTGCGTGGACAGCGCATCCTCTACGAAGAAAAACCAGCAGAAGAGGTTCTTCTCGTCGACATCACCGAACGCAAACGGATGGAAGAGGCGCTCAAACGTTACTCGGAACAACTGGAGCAGTTGGTCAAGGAGAGGACGAACAACTTCAAGGAGTCGGAGGCGAAGTTTTGGGGCTTGTACGATTCCATAAGGGATGCGATCCTAGCCAACGACGTATCAGGTAGAATCTACGAATGTAACAAGGCGTTCGAGAACCTGGTCGGGTACTCGCTGGAGGAGCTTCGGAAGATGAAGTGGCAGGACATCACTCCGAAGCACTACCTGGACTCGGAAGAAGGCATAATCAAAGACCAGATGCTGGAGAAGGGGTTCAGCGGCTATGTAGAGAAGGAGTACATCAGGAAGGATGGTTCGAAGGTTCCGGTTGAGGTGAGCGGGACCGTGGTTAGGGGTACGGGAGGTAAATCCGAC
>CAZUTN010000014.1:0-18753 GCA_964623365.1 uncultured Candidatus Bathyarchaeia archaeon | reverse complement strand
AAAGCCACCCGAAACACACTTGACCTTGCAGCTGTACCTGTCCTGAGAAAGCAGACCCACCTCCCGATCTTGGTTGACCCAAGTCACGCTACGGGGAGCAGAGACCTCGTAACGCCGATGGCTAAGGCGGCAGTCGCAGCCGGAGCTGACGGGCTAATGATCGAAATCCATCAAAGCCCTGAGAATGCTCTTTCCGATCCCCAACAACAACTAGACCTGAGGGAGTTCGCTAGCCTGATGGAAGAGCTTGAACCTGTCGCTAGGGCTGTCGGACGCGGAATCGGCTAGGCGGCGTCTCCGTTTGAAGAGGATCCCAGTATCGCTTGGTGAACGGTCCTACGAGATCGTGATAGGACATGGCATCTTGACCGATCTAGGATACGCCATCAGTAGACTCGGGCTCGGACCAAAGGAGATGATCGTCACCAGTGCGACACTGTGGCCGCTGTACGGCAAGACCGCCTACGACTCTCTGGCATCAAGCGGCTTCGATGTTTCTGTCGCCACTATCAGAGATGATGAAGAATCAAAATCGCTTGGAACGATTACATTGATTTACGACAAGCTACTGGAAAGCGAGTTTGACAGGAATTCTGGGATTGTAGCGGTTGGAGGCGGCGTCGTAGGGGACGTGGCAGGATTCGCAGCCGCTACATTCATGCGCGGAATACGATTCGTCCAGGTCCCCACAACTCTACTCGCGCAGGTAGACAGCAGCATCGGAGGAAAGACTGGCGTCAACCATCCGAAGGCCAAGAACCTTGTAGGCGCCTTCCATCAGCCCACAGCCGTCTGGACGGACGTCTCTACCCTCCTCACTCTTCCTGAGAGGGAGCTTCGTTCAGGCCTCGCTGAAGTCATCAAGTATGCAATCATCGCTGACCGAGATCTCTTTGCGCTGATCGAAAAGACCGGCTCCTCGTTTTCCGAAGCTTCGAGCGACACCCTAGTCGATGTCGTCTCCCGATGTTGTTCGATCAAAGCTCGGATCGTCGAACAGGACGAAAGAGAGCACGGGGTCAGATCGATCTTGAACTATGGGCACACTGTCGGGCACGCGCTCGAAGCTCTGACCGACTATGCGTACTACACTCATGGGGAGGCTGTCGGAATCGGCATGATCGCTGCGGCGAAGATATCATGCGAGATTAATGCCACGGATTCGGATACGGTCGAACTGCAAGAGAATCTTGTCGAGGCGGCAGGGCTGCCTACTCGTATAGACCGAGCAATCGATCCACACGACATCGTCGAGCAGCTGAACAGAGACAAGAAGAGGGTGGGCGGGCGCGTTAGATGGGTGCTTCCTCGAACGATAGGCGAGGTCTTCTTGACGGATGAGGTTACATCCGATGCCGTTGTGAGAATTCTGAAGGACATGATTACTTCCAGGTAGGTCGAGACTCGTTGCGGCCGAGGATCTGTGTCTCGGTGATGGAGAGCACCATCCAAAGAACGGTGAGAGCTCTTCGCAAGCTAGAACATCAGAGTCCAGACTTCGTCGAGATACGATTCGACGCAATGAAGTCGACGCCATCGATCTCTGAAATAAGAAATGCAACCGACCGGCCATTGATCGCTACCAATCGAAGCAGGAATCAGGGCGGCCTGTTTTCTGGAAGGGAAGAGATAAGAAATAAGACCTTGACGCAGGCGGCCGAAGGAGCGTTTGACTACGTCGACGTAGAGCTGAACACGAAGGATGTCACCAAGACGGTTCGCCGATTGAAGCAACATGGAGCAAGTGTCATAGTCTCATATCATAATGTAAACGCGACTCCCGAGGAGCAAACGCTTGAGTCCATTCTTGAAAGAGAGAAACGCGCAGGCGCGGACATCTGCAAGATCGTTGGGACTGCCAAGAGTTACGCGGACACCCTCCGCTGCCTATCCTTCGTCAATAAACATGCGAGAAGAGCCAAGTTGGTTTGCTTCTCTATGGGAAGGCCCGGTATCCCTTCGAGGGTTCTATCTCCAATCTTTGGAGCTTACTTCACATTTGCCTCATCAACCTCAGGCAGAGAAACCGCGGCCGGCCAGATTCCAATAGACCACCTGAGAGCACTGTACAGGGAGCTGGGAGTGGCTTGAATAGGCTTTCAACGGGATCTGCGACGTTCGCGTGCCTCCCCAAGATCAGTGGAGCAGCAAAGGTCTGTGCAATTATTGGAGACCCTGTTGCGCACTCACTCTCGCCGCCAATTCACAACGCAGCCTTCAGATCGCTAGGCATGGACTTGGCTTACGTTCCATTTCGGGTTCGAACGGCAGACCTAGGAGCCGCGATTCAAGGAATCAGGTCTCTCGGAATACTGGGCGTCAATGTGACGATCCCTCACAAGACGCGCGTGCTTCCTCTCTTGGACACGATCGACAAGACCGCTCGTGAAATAGGAGCTGTCAACACCATAGTCAGGAATGACAGCAAACTTTCGGGGTACAACACCGACGGACAGGCGGCGCTGGCTGTGCTACAAAGTCTGGCAGGATCTCTGTCGGGGCGCAAAACGGTGATTCTCGGAGCGGGAGGTGCGGCGCGAGCCATCGTCTACTACGTTTCCAAGGCGGCTGAGAATATCGCAATTCTAAACCGCACCCGCTCCAAGGGATCAAGCATGGCAACCAAGATCATGAAGCTGAGCGGGGCCAAGTGTCGCTCCTATGGCCTGAACAAAGCAAACCTTCGGAGGGAAGTCGGCCGGGCCGACCTTCTGATCAACACTTTGCCTGCTGATGTCTTTGCTCGCTTCGACAAGATACTGCTTCAGGAGCGACTCATCGTACAAGACATGCTGATCTTCGACGTCAACTACAGGCCCGAGAATGACTTCCTCGCTAGCGCAAAACTCGCTGGAGCGAAGGCTGTCGATGGTTTGGAGATGCTGGTTCGGCAGGCGGCACTCTCCTTCACTCTATGGACTGGTCGAGAAGCTCCAATTGACATCATGCGAGAGGCGGCTATCCAAGCGAGAGCAACGTGGTGAAGATGAGCGGGGAAGCGGTTGCGCACGGAGCTGTCACGATTGTGAACGCCCTCGCTACGGGAAAGGGTGCGGCTTTCGGGATTGATCTCTGGACAAAGGCGAAAGTGGACCTGACCGGCGATGCTATGATTGAAGTCAGGATTCTCAACGATGAAGAAGAGAAGACGTTGCTCGCAGAGAAGTGCGTTAGAACTGTGTTCAATCATTTCGGGGTTCGAGAACTCGGCGCCAGAGTGAAGACAGAGTCGAACATCCCAATCGCAAGAGGCCTGAAGAGCAGCAGCGTAGCGGCCAACGCGATTGTCTTGGCTACACTTGCCGCACTTGAGAAGGATCTGAAACCCGACAAGGTCCTGAACCTAGCAGTGGACGCAAGCTTGGAGGCAAAGGTCAGCGTGACCGGAGCCTTCGACGACGCGGCAGCCTCGCTGTATGGGAACGTGATTGTGACTGATAACTCACGTCGGAAGGTGCTGCGGACATTCCCAATCGATGAATACTGTGTCCTACTGTTGGTTCCTCCAGAGAAAGCCTACACGGCAGAGGTTGATCTGACGAAGATTAGGACAATTGCGAAACAAGTGGAAACGGCCCATAACCTAGCCTTTGAAGGAAACTACTGGAACGCGATGACCCTCAACGGTCTGATATATTCACACGTCTTGAGGCTCTCGACGGATGTAATCATAGACAGCCTGGAAGCGGGCGCGTTAGCCGCTGGGATCTCGGGAAAAGGCCCAGCGTATGCCTTTGTGGTGCAAGAGCAATTCAAGAATGCCGTTCTAGACATCCTGAAACAATACAAGGGCGAAGTCATCGTTTCCAAAACAAGAGATCATCCATCGTTACAGACACCTTTTGTGAAGCGGTGAGGTTCTCCCCTTGAGAATGACAATACAGCGCAGTAGCTTGTGCGGCTCTTTGCGGGCACCGCCGTCGAAGAGCTACACCCATAGGGCCCTGTTCTGCTCCGCCTTGGCTCGGGGCGAAAGCGAGCTGCACTCGCCGCTGTCGTGCGACGACACACTCGCGACCTCCCAAGCGCTCTCAAAGATCGGGGTGACAACTGTGTGGAGTGGCGGAACCGCCTGCGTCACTCGATCTGGAGAGCTCAGGAAAGCCTCAGACGTGGTCTTCTGCGGCGAATCTGGAACCACTCTTCGATTCATTACAGCCGTCTGTGCAACCACGCCTCACGACGCAGACATCTCGGGAGAACCTTCTCTGCTGAAAAGGCCTGTGAAAGATCTGGCGGTTGCCCTTCGAAAGCTTGGGGCGAACTGCACAACCAACCAGGGATATCCTCCGGTCCACGTTAGGGGACCTATCAAAGGCGGATCTGTCACAATCCCTGGGAACGTTAGCTCTCAGTACGTTTCAGCACTCTTGCTGGCAGCGCCCTTGGCGGAAATGCCAGTTGAAATAGACGTGTCTGGATGTCTTGAGTCGAGATCCTATGTCCAGATGACTCTGGATATGCAAAACAAATTCGGTGTTCGCGTGGATGCGACCGATGACTTGACTACATTCCGGACGACGGAGCAGACATATTACCCCTCCCAAGTCCAAATAGAGGGCGACTGGTCGTCCGCAGCTTTCTTGCTTGTCGGAGCGACGATTGCAGGCGAGAGAGTGAGAGTCCTCGGCCTGGCTGAAGAGAACCTTCAAGCTGATCGTTCTCTGATACGTATTCTCAGACAGATGAACGGACGAGTGATGCAGGATTCAGATTCGGTTGCTGTCGAGAAATCGCAGCTTGAGCCCGTGGACGTTGATGTATCGAATTGCCCAGACCTTTTTCCAGCTGTTTGCGCGTTATGTGCAACAGCAGATGGTGTCAGCACCGTGACGGGCATTAGAAGACTGAGGATCAAAGAATCCAACCGCGTTCAGGCAATGAGCAACGGACTGAGACAAATGGGCATCGAGACGAAAGAATCAGAAAACGCGCTCATTATTCACGGCGGCAGACTGCGGAAGGCGATCCTGAATCCATACGGAGACCACAGGATAGCGATGGCTTTCGCTGCGCTCGCACTATGCACAGACGAAGCTACAATCCACGATGGCGAGTGTGTGGCAAAGTCATATCCCTCATTCTGGTCGGATCTAGAATCCTTGGGGGCGCGGGTGACAGCAGGTTGACTGGCAATTCTCTCGGCAAACGATTCGTGGTTACAAGCTATGGCGAGAGCCATGGCCCAAAGATTGGAATCGTCATCGACGGATGCCCGGCCGGGCTCGAACTGTCTGTTAACGAGATCCAACGGGAATTACGGAGGAGAGAACCAAGTAGTGAACTATTTTCCACGCAGAGGGGAGAGGTGGATCAGGTCGATATCTCGTCTGGAGTCTTCAACGGCCGCACCACCGGCGCTCCGATCTCGCTTTCCATATCCAACCTAGACACGCGATCAGAGGAGTACGAAGAAAGAAGAGACACTCCTAGGCCTGGACAAGCTGACCTCGTTGCGAGATTGAAGTATGGCGGATACGAAGACTACAGAGGCGGCGGAAGATTCTCAGCAAGAATCACAGCTGGTTTCGTAGCGGCCGGCGCCGTTGCGAAGAAACTGATCGGGACGATCGGAGTAGTGGTGTATGCTCATACCGCGGAGATAGCGGGAATACGGGCGAGAAAGGTCGTTTCTGAGAAAGAGAAGAAGGCCTCGCACGAGAACCCCTTGAGCTGTGCGGACCCTGAAGCAGCAGAGATGATGATGGACGCGATCGCTGCTGCCAAGAGTCAAGGGGATTCCGTTGGGGGGGTGATTGAGGCCGTTGGGATCGGAATTCCTGTTGGGCTGGGAGAACCAGTCTTCGACAACCTTGATGGCGATTTGAGCAAAGCGTTCTTTGCGATCCCATCCGTTAAGGCAGTGGAGGTTGGAGCTGGCTTCGAGTCCGCGAGGATGCGAGGCTCCGAGTACAATGACCCTCTGATAGTGCGCGGAGGAAGGGTTGAGAGTCCTACCAACAATTCCGGTGGAATAATCGGGGGACTCAGCAGCGGTCAACCCGTGGTGTGTAGGATTGCTTTCAGGCCGCCGTCATCCATAGCGATTCCACAAAGCACTGTCAACCTTCAAACAATGCAGGAGCAGCCATTGGTGATCAAAGGCAGGTTTGACTCATGCGTCGTTCCAAGAGCCATCCCAATCGTGGAGGCTATGATGGCGATCGTGCTGGCTGATCATGCGCTACGATCTGACCTGATTCCACCTGTCCTGAGGACAACCTAGTGTGATACCGCGCTTGCGTAGGACCCCAGTACCTTCACAAAGGTTGACCTCTTTCGCAAGTCGCGCAGGGCGTTGCGGCAAACCTTGTCTCGTATGTGACCATGAAAGTCCACGTAGAAGTTGTACTCCCACGGCTTGCGCTTCACGGGTCTTGACTCAATCTTCGTCAGGTTGATCCCTCGGCGCGAAAGCGCCTTGAGGGCTCGGTACAGCGATCCAGGTTTGTGTTCGACGCCGAATATGATTGAGGTCTTATCGTTTCCGGTCTGAGGCGCAGTCCTCCTTCCCAAAACGAGGAATCTCGTATAGTTGGCGTGGCTGTCCTCGATTCCCTCCGAAATCATCTGCATGGAGTTCAATTGTGCGGCGCGTCTGCTTGCGATCGCTGCCACTCCTCTCGACCGCATTGCCTTGACCAATTTGACGCTGCCGGCCGTATCGTAGGTTGGTACAGCCTCCAACTTGTGAGCTCGGAGATATCTGGCACACTGTGCTAGGGCCTGTGGGTGAGAGTAGACAGTGGTTATGTTGCTCTGCCTAGTTTCGGGCTTTGCGATGAGACAGTGTCTCACCCTAACCTCCACCTCACCGCAGACCTTCGATGTCGTAGTTGCGAGCAAATCGAACGTCTCGTTGATGCTTCCCTCGTATGAGTTCTCGACCGGCACAACACCGAAGGCGACCCGACTGGTTTCGACGGCGCGGAAAACCTCCGTCAGAGTTCTACAAGGTTTCACCGCGATGTCGCTTCCGAAGTAGTTCTCGGATGCTTCGTGACTGTAGCTACCCATCTCACCTTGGAAGGAAACTCGGACATTCGATCGGGCCAAGACCGGCAATCCTCGACTTCACAGACCTGTTGAGCCCAAGCTATTCGAGATCGCAGAGGACATCTCGCAGACCTTCTCGAACATGTCCCGTGCCGCGGCAAACTCAGGATCAACAGACAGGCGTTCTCTGATTCTGTTGTAGCGGGCGACCAGTTCGGCTCTGTCCCCTCGCTCCACAATTCTCGCAAGCGACCGAGTATTCCGCAGGAAGTCCCTGAGGACTATGACGAACTCCTTGTTCATGATCTGAATGTCCGCGATAGTCTCAGGTTCGCTCGCCACCGTCTCCGCCAGCAACATTTGAAGATCGAATGTCCTCCCGGCGAACTTCCTGATCTCCGCGAAGCTTCCTCTGTTGGAGATCGTCGTGGCGAAGACCATATTGAGGAAGTGGGGCAGAGCAAGAGTCAGGGCCATCTGTTTGTCATGAGCCTCAGGGTCAGCTGAGACGATCCGTGCTCCGTCAAAGAGGAGCTTTACGCTCCTGATGCCACGCGTGTCCTTTCCGGTCCTGACGATTACTATCACTCTTCTGCTAAGACCGCGGGCAAGCGGACCGAACATTGGATGAATGCTTGCAACCCTGACACCGCGTCTTTGGGCCAATCGAAGAGCGGGAGCTACAGCCGATTTCACAGCGCAAACATCAAGCAGAAGCGCATCCCTTCTCAATGCTGGAAGGATCTCCTTGACGATACTCGAAACGGCGTTGACCGGAGTGGCAAGAACGATGATGTCACTTCCTCGTGTAGCTTCAATGTTGTTTGAAGCATGTTTTGCTGCAATCCTTGAGGCAAGACGCCGCGCTTTCCGCTGATCTCGATCGGAGATAATGACGGAGTCTCCTCGTGACTTGAAGAACCGCGCGAACCAAGAACCCATTCCCCCTGCTCCAATGACCGCTACTCTTGTCACCATTCGTCTACCGCCTTCACAATCCGCCTAATTCCTTCCTTCACCGTTGTCTCGGACTCCGTAATCGCCAACCTTAGGAAGCCCTTGTACTCACCGAAAACACTTCCTGGCAACACACCCACGGCATACTTCTCAAGCAAATGCTTAGCAAACTTCTCAGAATCTATGTTTCTCTTCTTGATCCGAGGGAAAATGTAGAACCCACCGTCTGGCGGATAGAAGTCTAGATCACCCTTCCCCAATTCTTGACATGCTAGTCCAACGCGCTTGCAGACTTCGCGTCTGGCATGAGCTGCTTCTCCGCTTTGATCCTCAAGTGCTGCGACCGCTGCTCGCTGCATAAGCTCGGATACACTGGTCAACGTCGCCTCCACGATCGAGCGCATTCTCGCGATCCTCTGTCTTGCTGCCACTGCGTAGGCGACTCTCCACCCTGTCATGGCGAACTCCTTCGAGAAACTGTTGACGTAGATCATGTCGGTGTCCGGATAATCCAAGACGCTTGGGACTCGTGTACTACAGTAGCTTGTGTACGACTCATCGGAGAGAACGAGAGTGCGATATCTAGTCGCGAGTTTCACAATCTCTCGAAATCTCTTCGCTGACCACACCTTGCCGGTGGGATTGTTCGGATTGTTGATGATAAGCATCTTCGGCCTGAGCTTCAGCTCATCCTCAAGGGCGGCTAGACTCGTGTCCCATCCGTCTTCTAGGTTCGTTGTGACCTTGAGAGTCCTTGCTCCGGCAAAGGTTGCGCATGATTCATACGCCGGCCATGAAGGGTCGCACAGCACTACTCGATCGTAACTCGACACGGCGCTACGTATCGCGGCAAAGATCGCGAAACGAGCGCCTGGAAAGATGAGTACGTTCGATCGATCAATTCGGGCGCCATACTGACGATTGAGTCGGGCAGCAACCGCATCCGCCAGCTCGGCTAGGCCTGCGCTTGAACCATACAGCATCGTGGAGGTCTGATTGAGGCGTTTCTTCGCCTCGGTAACTACGGCTCTTGGTGTTCTGAAGCGGGGCTCGCCGATGTCCAGCCTGATCAGTCTGCGGCCTTTCTCTTCTGCTCCAAGCATTGCCTCTGAGAATCGCTTGAGCAGCGAGTCCTTAGAAACCGCGCGTCGCCTACACGACGTCTGAGCCTCTACTGACTCCTCAATGACCAAGCAGGCAACACGCCTCGCATAGGCCTCGTCGATTCCTACCTGGATGGCTGAGGCGACAAAGTTCTCTATGACCGCCTTCTCCGCGACCGGATCAATGACCGGGATCTTCAGCCTGCCTTTCACCAAACCGATCTCTCGGATGAGCCTCAACCTACGGGCCAACGCGCTAGTGATCTCAGAATCAATGGAATGAAGTTGCTTCCTGAGCTCCGTCAAATCCCCATTGCTCACTTGTCTTCTCACTCCAACCGAGCGCATCTCAGACCATACCTGGGCGGAGAACTAGTCCTAGGAGGACGGTTAACTTAAGCACTCGACGCCCGACGAAGAGAACCCAACCCCTAGGTCGGGCCGCGGACTTACGGGCAGCGCGTCAACTCGCTTCTGACGTGCTATTGCTGTGAGCTCGTGGACCGCACCCGTTCGGAAAAGCAATAGACCGAATGACTGCCACGGTCGAAATATGACGGTTCCCTTAGTGATCGCCGAGAGTCTAGGGTCCTTAGGGCCTTGTCCACTCCCGAGACTGGAGCTGCCAATTCGCGACGTTCAGGTCTGTCTCATGCCCCGGCACAATGGCGGCGCGTGCTGTGGCGCCCTGGGTCAAGCCCTGGGATACACCGGCGTCAGCCAATGATCGTATCGTTTGTCCTTTCCGGAAACGATTTCGGAGTACAGTTTGCGTATTAGCTGAGTTAGCGGTCCGGGCCGGCCTCCACCAATCTTGCGTCTGTCAATGCTGAGTATTGGGCAGATCTCAACCGCGGTTCCTGTAAAGAACGCCTCGTCGCAGGTGTAGAGTTCACTTCGTGCGACCTCCCGCTCCTGAAACTTTAGGCGGTTGTCGCCGGCGATGACGCGAACGGAGTCTCGTGTGACGCCCTCTAGAATCCCTGCAGAGAGAGGTGGAGTGTAGAGCGCCTCATCTCTTACGATGAAGATGTTTTCTCCGCTGCCTTCGGAGACAAATCCCCTGTGGTCGAGGAATATGGTTTCGTCAAATCCGTTCTCGCCAGCCTCGACCCTTGCGAGAGCTGCGCTAATGTAGTGTCCCGACGCCTTTGCCATGGAAGGTACGGAAGGCTCAGCTGTCTTCCTCCAAGAGGAGACGCAAACATTCAGACCTTCCTTCTCGAAGTACTTGTTGTAGGGAAAGGCCGCTATTGCGACCCAGGTGGGAACCTGTCTGAAGTCTAGGCTTATTCCGCCCGCCCCCTTGAACACGATGGGTCGAATGTATGCTGATTCCCGTATCTCATTCTTGGCCAACAGGTCTGTTGTAGCTTGACAGAGATCGCTTTCCGAGTACGGCAGATCTATCATGTATGTATGCGCCGAGGTTTTGAGACGGTGTATGTGTTCCTTCAATCTGAAGACCGAAAGCCCACGATCGGTCTTGTATGCTCTTATGCCCTCGAAGACTCCTGTCCCGTAGTTGAGGGCGTGTGTCAGGATGGGGACGTTGGCCCTATCCCATTCCACGAACGCGCCATTCATCCAAACATATCTTTGCTTCTCGATTGACATTTTGTGTCACCTTGATCGAACGCGGTCGGCGGCCTGAGTACCGCTCCTTCATCGGCTGGACTGACGAAGGCAGCATACCTCGCCAGATACCCGGAGGTCACACGAACCGGAGAGGCGGGCAGGCTCTCTTGACGAGCCCTGATCTCGTCTGGTTCGAGATCAACATCCAAACGAAAACCCTGCAAATCGATCTCTATCGAGTCCCCATCTCGGAGACATGCGATGGGTCCTCCTGCGGCTGCCTCAGGAGATACATGGCCGATGCATGCACCGCGGGTTCCTCCGGAAAACCTTCCATCCGTCACGAGCGCGACTTCGGCATCGAGTCCCATGCCGACTAGAGCTGCGGTCGGGGCGAGCATCTCTCGCATTCCTGGGCCGCCCTTGGGTCCCTCATAACGAATCACAACAACATCACCCTTCTTGATGGAGCCGTTAAGAATCGCTTCTGTCGCGTCTTCTTCGGAGTCGAACACGCGGGCAGGTCCGCCGTGTCTCATCATCGCAGGGTCGACGGCTCCTGTCTTGCAGACGGCGCCTCTTGGAGCGAGGGAGCCGTACAAGATTGCCATCGCCCCGTGGTGGCTATGAGGGTTCAGAATAGGCCTGATCACGTCTCGATCAGCCACCTTGGCGTCTGAGATGTTGTCTCCGAGCGTCTTCATCGTGACTGTGATTTGGTCTAGATGGAGCGCGCCCTCTTTCTTGCTCAGCTCTCTGAGCAGGGCGCCGACCCCCCCTGCGCGGTGTAGATCCTCCATTCTGTAGCCTGAAGCTGGACTCAACTTGCAGATGTGGGGTATCCGTTCGGCGATTTCGTTCACGCGTTGTATCGGATAGTCAACGTGCGCTTCCTCGGCTATCGCGAGAGTATGGAGGACCGTGTTGGTTGATCCTCCCATCGCCATGTCCAGAGCAAACGCGTTGTCGATAGCCTCTGCGGTGACGATCTCTCTGGGCTTCAGGTCAGCTGTGGCAAGCCTCATGATCTGGCGGCCGGCCCACCTGAGCAGCTCGATTCTCTCGGGAGAGGTTGAAAGGATTGTTCCGTTTCCAGGAAGTGCAAGCCCGAGCGCTTCGCAGATGCAGTTCATCGAGTTCGCCGTGAAGAGCCCGGCGCAGCTCCCGCATGATGGACACGCATGTTCTTCTAGCTCAGCGAGTTCTTGCTCAGTAATCAACCCTGCGCGGTAGCGACCGACACCTTCGAAGACAGATATCAGGTCGATGGGAGCACCCTTGCTTGTTCGGCCGGTTTTCATTGGCCCGCCGCTGACAAAGACTGTCGGAATGTTGACGCGAAGAGCGCCCATAACCATTCCTGGCACAACCTTGTCGCAATTGGGAATACAGACGACGCCATCGAGCTGGTGAGCTTGTAGCATAGTCTCCACTGAGTCAGCGATGAGTTCGCGACTTGGCAGAGAGTACCTCATCCCGAAGTGGCCCATGGCGATGCCGTCGTCCACTGCGATCGTGTTGAACTCGAACGGAACACCACCCGCCTCCCGAACCGCTGATTTCACGATCTTGCTAAACTCGTGTAGGTGAACGTGGCCGGGCACTATGTCAACATGTGAGCTTGCTATGCCGATGAAAGGCTTTGAGAAATCCTCTGTCTTAAGGCCGCATGCCCTCAGGAGACTTCGATGCGGGGCTCTCTCAGGTCTCTTCTTGATAGTGTCCGATCTCAAGCGAGCCGTTCCTCCCGCCCCGGCGGTTCTTTCGCGGCCAAGCGTTTCTTCAAGAGAAGCTTGTTCATCCCTAGGATCATTGCCTCGACGCTTGCCCTAACAACATCTTCTCCTGTCGTTCTCGCCGAAATCACGATCCCGTCATCGTCCTGAACCTTTACCAGGACCTCTGCCAAGGCATCAGAGCCGCCAGTGATTGCCTCAAGTCGGTATTCTTTCAATCGGACGTGAACGAGCGGATCGGTCAGCTTCTGGACAGCCTTCATCGCGCTGTCGACTGGGCCAACTCCGGTCTCGGACGAGACGTACTCAGTTCCGTTGATCTTGATGCGTACCGACGCTGTCGGTACAACGCCGATTCCTGTCATGACTGCAAAGTCGACGAGCGAGATCGCATTGGTGTCAGCAGAGAAGGTGCTGATGACCGTCTGGGCAATGGCGAAAAGATCGGCGTCTGTCACAGTCTTCCCTTTGTCAGCCAAGTCCTTGACTTTGGAGACAATCTGATCGAGCTCTTCTGCCCTTGGAGACAAACCCAGCTCAGCCAGTTGAGCAGTTATTCCATGGGAGCCGGCGTGTTTTCCCGCTTGGAACCACCTCTTCCTCCCGACCAGAGCCGGGTCGAAAGGCTCGTATGTGGATGATTCCGCACTTATTCCGTGGGTGTGAATTCCGGACTCGTGACCGAATGCGTTGTCCCCAACAACCGCCTTGTTCGGCTGAACAACCACGCCTGTGGTCTTCGTGACTAGCCTCGATGTCTCGTACAGGAGGGTCGTGTCAACACGGGTCTTTTTTCCGGTAAGTTGATGGAGTGCCATCACAAGTTCTTCAAGGGATGCGTTTCCCGCTCTCTCGCCGATACCGTTCACGGTGACGTGTGCCTGAATGGCTCCGGCTTCGATTCCTGCGAGACTATTCGCCACAGCTAACCCAAAATCATCGTGACAGTGAACGCTGATCGGTCGATCAACCGTCTGCTTGACCGAAGTTACGATATGATGCATCATCGCAGGCGAGGTCGCTCCGACCGTGTCTGGTACGTTTATCCGATCAGCTCCGGCATCGCAAACTGCCCTGAAGACTCTGCCCAAGTACTCGGGATCCGATCGAGTAGCGTCCTCTGCCGAGAATTCGACCACGACCCCGTGGTCCTTCGCGTATGAGACAGCTTGTGTTGCCCTTTCGAGTGCTTGTTCCCGCGAGAGCCTGAGCTTGTGCCGCAGATGAAGGTCAGATGTCGCCACGAACACGTGAACGTAGCCGACGTCGCATCGCAACGCAGCGTCGATGTCCTGCAGGTTGGCGCGTGCGAGAGCATAGACCTCCGGCGACAGCTCCTCCCTCGCAATTAGCTTCACGCCTTCTGCCTCACCATCCGATGATACCGGGAAGCCAGCTTCAATCGCGTCGACGCCTAGACGCGCAAGTTGTCTTGCAATCGCAAGTTTCTCTTCCGGAGTCAGTGAGACACCCGGGGTCTGCTCTCCGTCGCGTAGCGTCGTATCAAATATCCGAATGTGCGCGGGAGGTTCAGGGCTCATCTGATCACTTCCAGTTCTATCCTCCCCGCCACGGCCTCAGCGACCTGATCGGTTGTGCAGTTGCCTCCCAGATCCGGAGTAGTCACTTGGTCGGTAAGAGCTCGAATCACGGCCATTTCGAGTGAACGGGCGGCGGCACGGCAGTCGGGGTCGCCGAACTTCTCCCCCAGCCAATCGAGCATCATGCTCGCGGATAATAGCATAGAGTTCGGGTTCGCGACATTCGTGCCAGCGATATCTGGGGCGGATCCATGTATGGGCTCAAATATTGCAAACTCCTCTCCTATGTTGCCTGAGGGGGCAAGGCCGAGACTGCCTGTTACTTGGGCAGCTTCGTCGCTCAGTATGTCCCCAAACATGTTCGTTGTCAAGAGCACATCGAAATGGGCTGGGTCCCGGATGAGATTCATAGCAGCGGCGTCGACGTACATCTCCTCAAATGAGACGTCGGGATGAAGCTTCGCTTCTTCTCGGCAGATTGCTGCGAAGAGGCCGCAGGTCTTTCTGAGAACGTTTGCCTTGTGTACAGCTGTGACAAGCATCTTCTTGCGGCGTAGCTCTGCAATGCGAAATGCCTTGGACGCGATTCTCCTACAGGCCCTCCGTGTGGTGACTCTCAGGGCAAGAGCTGAATCCGCGACCTCGAACTCAAGCCCCTTGTACAGATCCTCTGTGTTCTCCCTGACCACAATCAGGTCAGTGTTGGCATCCAGGCACTCTAGACCTGGGTAGGCTCGGCATGGTCGTAGGTTCGCGTACAGGTCAAACATCTGCCGTAGAGTCACAATCACGTCATAAGCTGTTTCACCTACGGGCCCCTTTAGACAGGCGTCCGTAGCCTCAAGACAGCGGATGGTGTCGTCGGGCAGCGCTGAACCAAGCTTCCGCTTGCAGCCATCGCCTGCTTCGGTCTCGACGAATTCGAGATCAAGTCGAAAGGCTTCTTTGACTTTCTTGAGGACCTTCAGGGTTGCTTGAACCTGTTCAGGTCCAATTCCGTCGCCCAGTATGACTGAAATCCTGTACGTCTTCATTGGCGCGCTCGCTCCCTCTTCAAGTGCTCAATGATTCCGCCATCTTTCAACACATGCAGGAGATTCTCCGGAATCGGCTCTGCGCTGGCCGTGGCTCCAGTTGTTAGGTTCCTGATTTCGCCCCGTTCTAGATCCACGGACAGCTTGTCCCCGTCCTTGACTTCCGTGAAGACCTCACGGGATTCGAGAGCGGGGAGGCCAATGTTGATGGCATTCCTGTAGAAGATTCGGGCGAATGACTGCGCAATGATGCATTTCACTCCGGCAGCTTTGAGCGCGATCGGAGCGTGTTCTCTGCTTGAGCCTTGGCCGAAGTTCTCACCTGCCACGATAGCCACTCCGTTTGCGAACTTTGAGGAGAAACCAAGCGATATGCCTTCCATTGCATGTTTTCCAAGTTCGTCAGGATCTGTCAGAACCAAGTATTTGCCTGGCAAGATCACGTCGGTGTCGATGTTGTCCCCGAACTTGATCGCCGTGGCTTCCACTATCATACTGAACTCATCCCAGTCTGCTGGGGTCAGTTATCTTGCCGGTGATTGCTGATGCGGCTACCGTCGCCGGAGAGGCTAGGAATATCTTCGCGCTTGGGCTTCCCATCCTCCCAGGAAAGTTGCGGTTCGATGAACTGATGCAAACATCACCGGGTCCCAGAACGCCCATGTGAATTCCTATACAGACACCACACCCGGCGCTTGTAACAGTGGCTCCAGACTCGGTGAGAACCTCGAGGAGACCTTCGCGCAGACATTCCCGGTAGACATCTTGGGAGGCTGGAGTAACGATCATTCTGACGCGGTCGTAGAGGCTTCTTCCCTCAAGAATCTCGGCTGCAGCGCGCAGATCTTCCGTACGACCGTTTGTGCAGGAGCCTAGGAACGCTTGGTTGATTCTCGTTTCCGGAATTGTCTCTACCGGCCTGACATTACCAGGAGAGTGAGGGCAGGCGACCTGTGGAGAAAGCGTTGAGGCGTCGATCTCAATTGTGCGTTCGTATCTGGCGTCTTCATCGCTTTCCAGGGTTCGGAGCAATCCCGCCTTGGCACCTTTCAAGTATTCCGCTGTCTTACTGTCAGGCGCAACTATTCCGGTCTTCGCCCCTGCCTCGACAGACATGTTGCAGAGCGTCATCCTTTGAGCGATGCTCATGTTCTCGATCGCTGGACCCGCAAACTCGATTCCCTTGTAGTTTGCTCCGGACACACCAAGCTTGCCGAGGACGTAAAGGATCAGATCCTTACTCATGACGTAGGGTGCGAAACTTCCGTGTACATTGATCTTTATCGTTCCGGGAACCTTCAACCAGAGACGACCTGTTGCCAAGACAGCGGCCATCTCTGTGGATCCGATTCCCGTGGAGAAAGCTCCGAGGGCGCCATATGTGCAGCTGTGCGAGTCAGCTCCGACGATGACCTCTCCAGGATGCACATGCCCCTTCTCAGGCATCACCTGGTGACAGATACCCCCGCGCCCGATGTCGTAGAAGTTCTTGATCCCTTGCCCATGAACAAAATCTCGCATCGTTTGCTGTGCCTTGCTCGCTTGTTCGGTAGGAGGCGGCACCAAATGGTCGAAGACTACAACCAATCTGTCGGGATCTCGTATCTTGGTTTCCCCGAGCTTCTTCCAAGATTGGACTGTCATCGGCCCAGTGAGGTCATGGACCATCGCCGAGTCGATTCTCGCCTCCACGATTTCTCCTGGGGACACCTCTTCCCTATCGGAGCTCTTTGCGAGAATCTTTTCCAAGATGTTCATGTTAAGGTGTCTACGACTCCAGTCCGCACATTCTTCTGATGTCTTTGCCAACTTTCTCGATTTGGTGCTTCTCGACTTTCTCCATGAGGCCATGGAGTTCCTTCATGCTTCGCTCGGGGTCTGATGTCCACTTCTTAGCGAAGTTACCGTTGCGCACGTCTTCAAGGAGAGCTTTCATGTTCTTGCGCACTCGAGCGTCGATGATTCTTGGTCCTTGGGTAAGACCTCCGTATTTTGCGGTGTCCGACACTCGGCGTAACATGCCGGAAAAGCCTCCTTGGTAGACGAGGTCCATGATCAGTTTCATTTCGTTGCATGCTTCGAAGTAGGCGAGCTCTGGCGGGTAACCTGCCTCGACCAAGACTTCAAAGCCATTCTTGATTAGTTCGATCAGACCGCCCACTAAGACTGCCTGCTCACCAAACAGATCAGATTCAGTCTCGTCCTTGAAGGTGGTCTCGATCACTCCAGCTCGTGTGGAGCCTATGGCCTTGCACATTGCCAGGGCCCGTTGTTTCGCACGTTTTGACAGATCTTGGTAGACGGCTAAGAGGGAGGGAACGCCGAAACCTTGCTGGTACAGTTCTCTCATCCTGAATCCTGGGCTCTTCGGAGCAATCATGATGACATCGACGTTCTTCGGGGGTACAATCCGCTTGAAGTGAATATTGTAACCGTGCGAGAACCCAAGCGTCTTGCCGCTTTGAAGATTCGGCAGGATGTCTCTCTGATACACTCCAGGTTGTTGCAGGTCAGGAATGAGAATGTGCACTATCGTTGCTTTGCGGGCAGCCTCTTGAATGGATTGCGGTTCAAATCCATCGGCAGCCGCTTTCTTCCACGAGTTGCCACTGGGCCTCAGCCCGACGATAACGTCCACGCCCGAGTCTCGCATGTTAAGCGCTTGGGCGCGGCCCTGAGAACCGTACCCGACCACAGCCACTACTTGATCTTTGAGCTCGGCTAGGTCAGCATCCTTGTCCAGATATACTCTTACCATGCTCGCTCATTTCCCTGCGATTCCGTTGACTTCTCTCCTCTTGACAATGCGGTAACACCGGTCCGCGCAACTTCCTTGAGTCCGAAATTCCTACTCAGCTCAATGAAGGCGTCGATCTTGTCCGAGTCCCCTGAGGCTTCCACGATTATGCTATCGTCAGAAAGATGCACAATCTTGGCTCTGTAGACATCCACAAAGCTCAGTATCTGAAGCCTATCTTCAGGCTTGGGAACTATCTTCACCAGCGCGAGTTCTCTAAGCACGGCTCTGCTTGAGTCGATTATCTCCGCTTTGATCACGTCGACCAAGTTCTCAAGATGTTTGACGAGCTGCGCAGCTTTGGCCTCATCGCCGCGCATTGTCAGTGTTATTCGGCCTACCTGATCGTTCTCTGAAGCGCCGAATGCAAAGCTGCTGATGTTGAACGCTCTTCTCCTAAACAGATTCGATATGGTGTAGAGAACCCCGGGTTTGTGCTCGACGAGTACGTCGATGATCACTTCCTGTTGAGGAGATGTCATGCGATAGCGACCTCCGTCAACGATGCCCCCGGCGCAACCATAGGCGTAGCGTCCTCCTCAGGAGAAATCGGCACATCAATAACGGTCGTGGTACTGCTGGTCAGGGCGTTTTTCACAGCGCCACTCAGCTCTTTGTAGTCTCCGACCTGCATTCCCACAGCTCCGTAAGCCTCCGCCAATTTCGGAAAGCAAGGAGATCTTCCAAGCTTGACGGCAGAGTATCGTCGCCCATAGAATAGACGATGCCATTGTGCAACCATACCGAGCATACGATTGTTGAGAATCATGACTATCACAGGAATCTGTTCTTCGATCGATGTGGCCAACGCATTCTCAGTCATCCCGAAACTGCCGTCTCCTGCGATGTCGACGACCGGCGTGTCTTGGCAGGCGACCTTTGCTCCGAGAGCCGCCGGGAATCCGAAACCCATTGTGCCAAGGCCGCCGGAGGTAATGAAACGCCTAGGGCCGTATGCTTGGAAGTGAAGAGCGCACCACATTTGATTCTGTCCAACCTCTGTGGTCACAA
>CAZUTN010000013.1:17873-19581 GCA_964623365.1 uncultured Candidatus Bathyarchaeia archaeon | reverse complement strand
AAGCACTACCTGGACTCGGAAGAAGGCATAATCAAGGAGCAGATGCTGGAGAAAGGGTTCAGCGGCTATGTGGAGAAGGAGTACATCAGGAAGGACGGCTCGAAGGTTCCGGTTGAGGTGACCGGGTCCGTAGTCAAAGGGACGGCAGGAAGACCAGACATGATCTGGTGCGTCATCAGAGACATCACCCAGCGCAAGCAGATGGAGAAGCAACTGCTCGAGTCAAAAAGGCTGGCCGCTATCGGTGAGACAGCGGCGATGGTCGGGCACGACCTGCGGAACCCGCTACAGGCCATAGTAAGCACTGTGTACCTAGCGAAGAAGAGGTCGAGATCTTCAAAGGCTGCCGAGAAGAATAAGGTCTTGAACTTGCTCGGCTCTCTTGAGGAGCAGGTCACATACATTGATAAGATTGTCTCTGACTTGCAGGATTTCGCTGGGCCTCTTAGGCCCAGACTTGTTGAAACGAGCTTGCTAGATCTGGTCGGAGACACACTCTCGACGATGAGGATTCCTAGGACCGTCAGAGTTTCTGTAGCGGTTCAGAAGGGCTTGCCAAACGTGATGGTTGACCCTGGACTGATGAGGCGGGTGCTCACAAACTTGGTCATGAACGCCCTGCAGGCCATGCTTCAAGGAGGAAAACTGACGATAAGCGCTCAGAAAAAGGACGGCGCCGCGGTCTTCAGCATCGCGGATACTGGTCCTGGCATACGCAAAGAGCACATGGATAGGCTGTTCAGCCCATTCTTCACCACAAAAGCCAAAGGCCAAGGGCTCGGCTTGCCGGTCTGCAAGCGACTTGTGGAGGCCCACGGCGGCACGATCATCGTCGAGAGCAAGCTGGGCAAAGGCTCCAGCTTCACAGTCGAGATTCCGCTGAGGGAGAAGGCCGAGGTGAAGTAAGGTGGAGAAGAAACGCATTCTGGTCGTTGACGACGACGAGACGGTTCTCAAGCCACTTGCCGAGATCCTAAGACTGGAAGGCTACAGCGTCGACACGGCAGAGACCGGGAAAGAAGCAATCGAGAAGTCCAACAACAGATTCTACAACCTCGCCCTAATAGACATCCGCCTCCCTGACATGGAAGGAACAAGGCTGCTGTCCGCTATGAGGGATACGACCCCGAAGATGGTCAAGATAATCATCACCGGCTACCCATCTCTCGACAATGCAATGGAAGCCGTCAACAAGGGGGCTGACGGCTACGTAATCAAACCTGTGAAGATCGACAGCCTCCTCAGCAGCGTGAAAGAACACTTGAAGAGACAACAAGAAGCCACAAGATACAGCGAAGAGAAAGTCAAAGATTTCATCGAAACACGAGCCAAAGAGAAAGGCTACTTCACCCGGACCCGACCAGCTTGAGGTCGTCGCTGACGGTAGGAACCGATTGCGCACAGTTCATCATCCGCCAAATCCGGAGTACGGGTAAGCGAAATCGAAACTCAAAGCTGAGGGCCTAGTCAAGGAATACGCGCACAGGATCAGATTGCCTATCATGAGGCTATATGAGATCCACGGGTCGCGGGATGTTGACGAGGTCTCTTTCTACTTCATTTCTTCATTTGCCAAGAATTCCCTATCGACGAGAATGTTGGTCGGATACCGGTCGAGCATGGTCCAATTGTGCAGGTCAAAGACGCGGCTCAAGGCTTCCACTGGCCCTCAAGAGGGGCGATTCTGGCGGCCAGACCCGTTTCACAA
>CAZUTN010000013.1:0-17773 GCA_964623365.1 uncultured Candidatus Bathyarchaeia archaeon | reverse complement strand
AGGCTTCCACTGGCCCTCAAGAGGGGCGATTCTGGCGGCCAGACCCGTTTCACAACCGAGGATAGGTGGCACGCGCGCTCCGAAGTACACGCCATCATGTTCGAGAATAGTCGGCACGAACCCTCCGCTCAGCGCGCGAAAGTACCTGGCAAAGGCTTTGATGTATCAGGTTTATCTGCTGCATGTCGCCGCGGGAATTGCCATCTTTTGTAGGGCTCAAAGACCGTAGGTTCAGCAGCAGTTGACAGGATGTGCAGTGTTGAGAAGGCAAGGAAGCAGCTTGGGTATTCCCCCAGGTATTCTTCGGGCAACGGTTTGAGAGAGAGCGTGGACTGGTACAGGCAGAACGGGACAGTACGGTAGCCCCTGGACAAGACGCGCCTCCGCGTTAAGGGCCCTGTGCGTCTAGGATCCCCCTGCAAAGACTTTCTGAATACGGCAAGCGGAATGCAGGATGTCCACATATGATACAACACCGATCCCGACACGTCAGTTTGTGTTAATTACCCATTAAGAAGTTGTTATCTAGGCAGGTTATTCGAGACAGTGTGTGAGAGCGAATGAGGACAACGCAGGCGGCAATGATCGTGCTGCTGATCGGCCTCGCGCTCGTTGTTCGTCTCCCGAGTCTCGCCACGGCGGAGGAGTCTCCCTCTGTTCTGACGGATAAGGACTTGTACACGTTGCGGGACAAGCAGGTTGTGCTTCAAGGTACGGGGTACGGCGCGAAGAAGCAGTACGTGATTTGGATTCAGACGCCGCTCGACAACTCGAGCCGCAACAGCGGACTATCCTTCACCACTACGGAGAAGGGTGAGATCCCGGCCGGCGTCTCGCTGGCGATTGACCCTAGATCTCCGTTCGGAACATATCTCGTAAGCATCTCAGGGTCATCCGTATCGGATGGGGCCGTTGCTTGCGCGCACTACGGAATTTGGGGTACCGACAAGTTCGTGTATCAACGCACGGAAGTGATTCAGGCAAGGGGAGGCGGTATCCTGCCCAAAGCGAGCCTGAAGGTGACTGTCCGGAATCCCGCAGCTGCGTTCGTATACGATGCGACCATAGCGGCGAATGAGACCGGTGCCTTCGCGGCAACTTGGAAGATACCTCCAGACGCGGTGACAGAATCCTATACGGTCTTCATAGACGGTGTCGGGACCTACGATAACCCGGATAAGGACTTCGTGTCGATATCGAAGTTCTCCGTGACTGCGGCGTTGCTGAACGTGACAGTTCTGTCTCACTTGGCCGGATCGTACGAGAGAATGCAGACGGTCTCCGCGGATTTCGTGGTACGGTATCCCGACTCAACACCGGTTGTGACTATGAAGGAAGGTCTTGTGCCGGTCGCGTTCTACGCGGGGCAGTTCAAAGTAGCAGAGCTAGCCCTCGCGGCCTCTGGCGCGACAAGTGGGATCTGGAGCGCTCAATTCAAGATCCCGAGGAACGCCACGCTCGACGTGAAATACAGATTTGTGCTGCCGGCTCGGACCTTTGACGACGGATACGGGAACACTGGTCCGGGAAGCGATATCGAGACTGCTAGTTTTGGCGCGGTACCAGCGACGCTTCGAGTTAGCGTGACCCAAAATTCCACCCACTACCAGGTCCCGTTTGACACGGTCGCTGCGTATGCGCAAGTCAGCTATCCCGACGGGACAGTGATCACGAACGCTACGGTTGGGGCATGGTTGAGTGCTGCAGACTCAAGGGCTAACGCCACAGTGACCTATGACAAGGCCGCCGCGGTCTGGATCGTCACCTACGCGTTCTCTTGGGGCGACCTGCTGAGGCCCGGCGTCTGGACCTTATCAGTGCAGGCCGTCGACACCTACGGAAACGCCGGGTCCACATCCGTCGAGGTAGTTGCGGAACCCTACACCCTTATCGAAATCATCTTGGCAGTTGTTGCGGTGCTTCTCATCGCGAGGTGGCTACTGTCAAGGTTTTGGCGCCGACTGTACGTCGGAGCGAAACGTCGTCTGTCAGCGATTAGAAGTCGTCTGAAGCCGCAGCCTTTCGGTCGCTACTTCAACGATTCACCGGTGACTCCGTGAATTTGCAGTTCCTTTTCTCGGCGCAGATACCTATACCTGAACAAGTAGACGGGCAGTTCTAGAAGACGAAGCTCGGTGACTTCGAACCGGTTGGTGAGGATCTTGCTGAACACGGCCGGCGGTCGCACCACCTTGCCATGAAGAAGGCCAACAACATTCTCTGCTGTGAACGTCAATGGAGCGAACTTCACGGCCGGCGCCTCGTTCTCGAGTGCTTCGGGTTTTTCCATTGGTTTCATCTGCGGCCTCTTCTCGAGCAGATACTCCATCGAAAGATTTTCTCTTCCTTCGCCATCTACGAGAGCGGATCCCTCGGTGAACTGGAAAGCAAGCTCCGTTGCCCTGTCTACTGTGAAGTATCTAGTCTCCGGTCTGGCAAGCACGATTCGTCTAATGACGGCTACGATCTTTCTCAGAATGGAGCGTTTGATCCTCGTCTCCGAGGTCAGGGTTCTGAGTCGTCCGCTCACCTGGACTGCAACTACGTCGTCTGGCACACTTGTCTTGTACGTCCTGCCCCTGAAGAAGAAGCATTCATGATACCCCTTAATGCTCCAAAACGGAAAGAAGACTAGGATGGGTTCCCCCACCGCTTCGATCCGCCGAGAGCGGAGCCCGAGAAATCCAACAGGTCCAAAGAGGCGAGCCTTCCTCGACTCTGCAATCTTTGCCGCATCTTCAACTGGCATCGCGTTGATCACGTACGTCTGGATCGGAATGCTCGAAGGTGCCCAGCCGTTTCCCACCCTCGACTGGTCGAAGTCCCCCGCCGACTTGAACACCGATTCGAATTCTGCGAGCGTCGAATCGAGGATGTCCTTGATCTTTGCCAGTCTTTCGTCTTCGCTCATGTCACGGATGGCTCCCATTCGGTGCTCCGTTGCAGCCGGAGCGCTGGGCGGAGTCCGTCCATGTTTCGTTTGGCTACTGCTGTTTCAGGACAAGTCGTCCGTATCTTCCTACGTTAAGCTGTGGTTCGCCTCTGAAGCTCGTGACATATCCGTTCTCAATGCGTACGTCGTCGTTGACGTTGAAACTGTCTATCTGCTCATTCCACAGCGACATCTTGATCGAGCCGGAATCATCGGTCAAGACCGCATCCACTACAGTGCTGGTTTCACCGAACCGGGTTTGAACCTGCCTTGGTTCTCCCTTCTCGACTATTCTGCCTTCAACGTCGACTCGTCTCATCCCCGGTTTCAGTTCGACTACCTTCATGGTAAACCGCTGCCCTAACAAAACGAGTTTGCGTATTAAAGACTTCGCGCCTAGAATTCTGCCATCAACTGAAAGCCTGTATTCTTCTCCAGTGGCGCTTGGCTAGCTGGTCGCCTTGTCGGGACAATCTCGAGTTGCTCAACAACCGCGATCTGACGGATAGCGTCGATATGACCACGGAGTATGTTCGCCACTTCTACTTGTGAACGGACTCTGAGCTTCTTGATGGGGGCCTTCATGGACAGTCGCTTCTCCGACTTGATACGACGAATCTCTGAGAGAACCTCAACCAGAACAGATCCTTCTTCCTCGGATTTCTCGTCAATCAGTTGTTCGCTTGCGTGAGGCCAAGCGTCTGAGTGGATGCTCTTGCTCTTCACGCGGTCGCCCCACAGCTCACGATACAGAGCATCTGCGATGTGGGGACAGATCGGCGCAAGCAGCTTCAGAACGGTGTCAAGAGTGTGGAACAGCGTGAACTGAGCCGCCCTTCTACTCTCGGCAGCGTCAGTGCGGTCTGCGTACAACCTGTACTTGGCGGCTTCTATGTACTGATCGCAGAGAGCATGCCAGGTGAAGTTTCTCGTGGAATCTGTGGCCACGTTGAACTGGAAGCTCTCAAACGCGTCCGTGGATGTCTCGACGAGCTTGTTGAGCTTGCTCAAGAGCCACCTGTCCAGCAACTCAAGCTCTGGGGTAGGAAGATCCGGATCGTAGTCTCGGAGGGACGACAGTATCAGCCGGGCTGCATTCCAGAGTTTCGTGAGGAACTTGCGGCCGTACTCAACGTCAGCCCACCTGTACGGAATGTCGTAGCCCGTGGATCCCCCAGCCGCCGCCCACTGTCTCACGGAATCTGCCCCGTACTTGTTGATCGCCTCCGTAACTTCGACGTAGTTCCCGTACGACTTGTGCATCATCCTACCGTCGGCGCCTCGAACCATTCCGTTCACGAGCACGGTCTTGTAGGGCGCCTTCCCAAACAGAGCGAGATGCCTCGCCATCAGATAGTAGTCCCAAGTCCGAATGATGTCTAGACCGTTCGGTTGCAGGTCCGCTGGAAATAGTCTCTCAAACTCTGTCAGCCTATCCGGCCAGCCTGCGTGGACGGCACAGGTGATGGAAGAATCCATCCACGTATCCATCACGTCTGTCTCGCCGAGGAACTCGTGGGATCCGCAACCTAAGCAGACAGCCGCTCGCGGTTGCTGTGATCGTGGGTCCACGGGCAGCCACTCCTCTTTCGCGGGGAGCGTTTCGCTGCACTCACGACAGTACCAAACTGGGATCGGGGTTCCAAACGATCTCTGTCTCGAGATCACCCAGTCCCAGTCGAGCGACTTTGCCCAGTCTATCATTCTATTCTTCGAGAAGTCGGGGACCCAAACAACGCTGTTCGTCCACTCTATGATCTGATCTGTCATCTCCCTAGTCCTCATGAACCATTGCGGCGCTGACAGGATCTCGACTGGGGTGCCACATCTCCAGCAAGTGCCAATCTCGCGGCTGAGGGGCTTCGATCCTCCAACCTGCGAAGCTTTCCTCAGGTCAACAACGATAGCTTCTCGCGCCTCCGAGACGGTGAGCCCGGCGTACTTCCCGGCTTCTTCTGTCAAGCGCCCCTGAACGTCGAGAATCTTCACGACTGGAAGGTTGTACTTGTGCTGCCATCGGACGTCGGTCTTGTCGCCGAATGTGCAAATCATGACGACGCCGCTACCGAAGTCTGCGTCAACGAGCTCATCGCTCAGTATGGGGACTCTACGATTCACGATGGGCACGATGGCTTCACCGCCTATGAACTCGGTGTAGCGAGTATCAGCGGGGTTGACTGCCAGCGCCACGCACGCGGCTACAAATTCTGGGCGCGATGTAGCGACGGTAAGTTCGCCTTTGTCTGTGCGAAAACGGATGTCGATGAGCGTGCCCTTGCTTTGGACGTATTCAACCTCAGCCTCTGCGATGGCTGTTTCACATCTAGGGCACCAGTTGACTGGATGTTCTCCCTTGTAGAGGAACCCGCGTTTCATTAGCTGGAGGAACGAAAGCTGAGTCAACTTGTAGTACTCGGGATCCATCGTGCGATACTCTAGGCTCCAGTCGATGGAGTATCCCATCGCCTGCATCGCAGACTTCATTTTCTCGATGTACTCAGTAGTGAGCTTCACGCAGATCTCGCGGAACCTCTCAACCGACACCTCACGCTTCTTGATGTTGAAGGTGCGCTCCGCCCTGACCTCAGTGGGAAGGCCATGGCAGTCCCATCCCTGAGGAAAGTGGACATTGAAGCCACGCATTCGCTTGTACCGAGCAACGAAGTCGAAGTAGCACCAGTTGAGACCATTCCCCATGTGGAACTCCCCGCTTGGGTACGGGGGAGGAGTGTCAATCGAGTAGGTTGGCTTCGAGCGGTCGCTCGGGTCGTAGCGGTAGACACGCGTCTCCTCCCAATTTCTCTGCCACAACGCCTCAAGCTTAGACTGGTCATATCTCGTGGGCAGGCGCAAGTCACCTTCTCCGCGTCTCATGTCCGCCTCAAGAGTCGATGCTTCGGTATCTCCCTTCACTGCAAGAAACCCGCCCAAAAGATACCTCTAGCCGTAGTCGTCGTGCCAGCGGTGAGACCTATAGACACACACGAACTTGGCGGTGATACACACTCCGACACCTGCACTGGAAAGGACTGAAGATGCAACTCCTTATGAAGAATTCGGAGACCCGCCGACGTATTCTTCTTCACCCTCTTTTCTCCTCTGCTTGAAAGGCCAAATCCTCGTAACAGAGGCTAGGATCACGACCACGATGAGTAGAGTGCCCACCCCCAAGTTCAGGAGTTCGACTCCAAGCACCATCGAGTTTGCCACCGCCAGATTCGACTGTGAAGCCAAATCGAATGCACCGAAATAGTAGTTGAAGAACCAGTGCAGCAAGATGGGGGCATATGCACCGTACCTCAGATATACGATGCCCATCGCGAGGCCGGAGAGCGTCGCGGTCGAGATCTTCCCGACCTCCCATCCGCCTCCCGCCAAATAGTGAACGGCTCCGAACGCTCCCGAGGTAATAGACAGCACCAACCACTCAAACGGCAAGATCCCCCTTCTCACCCCATCATTCTGAATTGTGCTGAAGCCCAGCAGTCCTTTCGCTCTTTCAGGTTTCCACATAGTCAGTATCAGAATGTGAACCGCGCCTTTGCTCTCTCGAGTCGGGGCAGGCCTGCGTGTCTTCCAAAGAAGGTGCAGTCCGTCAAGGAGTCCGACGGTCGTTACTCTGTAGCTGAGTTCCTCCAGTAGGGGGGCATAGGAGACCGCGAGGAAGCCTAGAACCGGGCTTTCGAAAGAGATTTCCCCCGTCTGAACTCCGGCAGATTCCTGCAGAGCCTGCAAGAGAACAACGGCCACAAGGAGAACAGAGGCCAGCTGCGGCAGAAGTACGAGATAGTTTGAACGAAACATGTCGAAACGGATGGTCAGGTCCCTGAAAGATGAAGGAAAGCTAGGCTTGTCAAGCCAAGCCATGGTGAAGGCGCCTAGGTACAGAAGCCACATCATCAGGAAGAAGAAGCCGACACTTACCCCGAGGGGGATACTGAAGTTGACCATCATGAATACGCTGACCGGAAGCTCCACCACCTGTCTTGATGCACTACTCAGCCCTTCAGGTAGCGCGTACAGGAGAAACAAGCCGAGACCCATGGAAACGAAATACGACAGCAAGAGAGCTACCACCACAGATGCCAAGAGCTTTCTAAACAAGGATACGATGTCGTTCCTCAGTGTGGCAGCCAAATCCGAATCACAACCGTCCTAGACTTCGATGCAGTCCGGCGATTGGCTCGCGGAGGAAATGCAGCAGGCCAGCCTTGCTCACGAGATCAGCAGACAGGGATTCGCCCATGAGCAAGTTGCTCGCTGAACTTGTTGATGTTCAAGAGCTCCTCGGAGACCAGATCTTCGACGTGACCTGAGATCTCTTTCAGGGATGTGCCAGGCTCAAGGATCAGCTGAACGGAAGCGATCTTCGGCTCGTTGATGGGTTGTCCGATCTGGCTCAGGAGCCATACGTAGACTTCGCGTACTCCGCTCGTCTCGCGTTGAATACGATTGGCTATCTGATATGTCAGAAGATTGTAAATCTTCCCGACATGACTGGCTGGGTTCTTCCCCGCGGCCGCCTCCGAGCATGTCGGACGATTCAGGGGGATAATTCCATTCACTCGGTTTCCTCTTCCCACTTGTCCGCAATCGGCCCCGTCAGCCGAGGTGCCTAGGACCGTAAGGTACAGTCCCGGAACCCCTCTGCCGGGTAGATCGGCCGTGTTTACGCTCACATCCACAGAGTCGAGGTGCGCGTTCGCGCGCACAAAGCCGAGAACTTCTTGTTTGACCTCGTCCTTACGCTTGAAGTAACTCGCTTCATCGTTCACGTAGCGATCAATAAAGGCGATTGCTATGGTCAGGTTCAGTTGTCTGTTCTTCCTCATGCCCATGATTTTGATATCTTCTCCAACTTCTGGGTGCCGCTTCTTGAAGTCAGTTGAGTTGAGGAACCGTTCTGTCTCGAGGACAATGCGTTCAGTTGTGGTCATCGGCGCGAAACCGACCGCGGCCGATGTGTCGTTGGCGCCGAGGTACTTGCCCTTCCTCTTGAAGATGTCAGTTAACGCATCTGAGCCTCGTTTCAGTTCGATCTGATACCGCACGTGCTCGTCTGGGTCGACCATGCGCAGGTTCTGTTTGAACCAATTCCTTGCAGTATCCGCCACGATTTCCTTCACCGGCACGTTCTCTTGTCCGACAGTAAAGGTCGCGCGGTCGCCGAATACTACCAGCATTGGTTGAACAACCTTTCCTCCTCCGAACTTGCATTCAACTTCACCGGCGACCAAGAGCCCCTTGTCGATGTTGTGATGCATGATTGTGCCGAAACGTTTCAGGTACTCCTCGCTGAGAGCGACCGAGATCCTGTCCATCATCGAATCGCAGATCGAGTCTGGGTGACCTATGCCCTTCCGCTCGCAGATCTCTATGGGTTGATCTTCAACCCGAATCTGATTCAGCGCGTTGACAGATATGTTCGCCATCACGAGACCTCGCGGCCCCCTACAGCTAGGATCGCCTATTAATAGAGTTGTGACGAACCTATTCCAGACAGAATAGCCTCGGCGGGAGTGAGCCAATGCTTCCACGACTTGAGGAGATCTCAAAACGAAGACGCGTTCTGGGCCTAAGTCAGAAACAGCTTGCACGGCTCGCCGACGTCAGTCAGTCACTCATAGCGAAGATAGAGGCCGGGAAGACTGGACCGTCATACCTCAAGACAAAAGCAATCTTCGACACGCTTGAGAAACTGCAGAGAGAGAAGGAACGACGCGCCAGAGACTTCCTTCAACCGAAAGTGGTCGGGGTTGAAGAGGACGAGACCGTTGCGAAAGCAGCCGCGATCATGAATGAGACAGGTTTTTCTCAGTTGCCAGTCTTCAATGGGAAGCACATCGTCGGAAGCATCGCCGAGAAGGCAATCATGGACCGGATCGTTGCAGGTATCAGCCCGCGTGAGCTTTCCAATATGCCCGTCTCGAAGGTGATGACTGAAGCGTTCCCGCAGATCGACGAAAGAACGCCCTTGTCCCTAGTCTCGGCGCTTCTCCAGTATCACTCTGCTGTTCTGGTGACGAAGAGAGGGCAGGTATCGGGAATCATCACAAAGGCTGATCTGCTGAAAGTCTTCTCCGACTAGGATCGGTGCTTAGCTCGTCGCTCGGCGGCTGCAACTATCTTGATCACGTCTCTGTCTCTCACGACATAGTCAGCAGGTAATCGTACACCTGTTCTCGCGTCAATTCCGTAGATCATAGTTTGAGCAAGTTCTGTATGGATGTGTCCTGCCATGTCCGAAAGGGTGGCGTTGTACGGGACCAGAAGGACATCGGGTAGGATATTTCCTGCCTTGTCGCTGAACTTCTCCTGATCCTCGACCGGATAGACGCAGTTCATGTTCAGAAGTTTGAACACGCATGAATTGAGCGCAAACTGGACTCCAGTTCGTATCCACTTCGTGAATACCCTTTGTTGAACGTAGGTGAGTGCCTTGGTTTGCTCAGGTGTGAGCTTGCCAGGTGCAAGGACCTGGAACGTCTCCTCTCCGGGTATGTATCGGATGTACCTCCTCTCTTCCGCTCTGCGGAGCGCCAACTCGGCATCGGCCGAACAGGGTATGACGAGGGCTCTCCCGAATTCATTGCTGAGTCTCTTGTGGTTCTGTTCGGCATAGGCAAGATCCATCTTGTTCGCTATGATCATCGTGGGCTTGGAAAGATCCCTGACCTTGCCAGCGAATCGCTCAACATCCTCTGACTTCCAGTCCTTCAGCTCAACATCGACTAGTTCCGCTTCACGAAGTGCCCGTTGGACCTGATCGAGCCGAACCTTCAATCCGACGAGCGCTTCGAGTACGGCCCTATCAACGTCCTTCCTAGTCGGTTGGCGGCGGATCTTGGAGATGCTCCTGTCAACTATCTTGACGAACCATCGAGTCAGTTCTTCTTCGATGTCGTAGACATCTGCCACAGGATTGCCTAGACCGGCCCGCGTAAGCTTGCCGTCCGCGTCCACGCTCCCTGAGGCGTCAACAACGTGCAGTAATGCATCGGCTTGAGAGGCCACGCTCAGAAACTGAGTCCCAAGCCCTTTGCCCCTCCATGAGCCCTTTATCAGTCCCGGAAGGTCGACCAACTCCACCGGAATGAAACGCCACCCATCAATGCACTTGGAGTTTCGGGGCGTATCCTGCAACCCAAGCTCCCTGCAAACGCACACAGTCTGAACGTACGCTATCCCCGTGTTGGGTCGCTTCGTTGTGAATGGGTAGGTGGAGACCTCTGCACGGAGGAGCGTGGCAGCGTTGAAGAACGTTGTCTTCCCTGTATTGGTCTTGCCAATTATCCCTATTCGAATCATTCTCGTCTTGTCAATTCTTCCTGCCACGCGTTTATTAGCTTCATGAGTGTGGCAGGGCGCTAGGAGTACACTACGTTCCATTCGCCGAATTGCTCACCCGACACAGGCCTGCGTTCGGTTCTCTCAGACCTGCCGTCTTACTCGATCAAGTTGAGGGTGGCGATTTTTCGCAGCACGACGCAACTGGTAGGACGGAAACATCAGGAACGATGCGAGCCGTGCCCGGAGGCCCGTCGGATGAAGTGTCAAACATTATATACAATGAGTGCGTGCGAGTTTAGCCCGGTGGGGCCAGAGAGTCGTTAGCCTGTGGGGCCGTAGGCGACCATACGCTTCGGCGGTATCTAGCCAGGGATGACGACAGGACAACCCCGTGAAGGGCTCCAGAAGCCTTTGGCATGGTACGGGTTTGCTGACCATGTGGGATGACGATCTTCCGGAGCGCGGGAGAAACCCGTAGACAATAGGATCGGCGGAAGTCGAGGGTTCAAAATGGCGTTGGCGCCATGACAATCCCTTCGGCCCCACCAAATCTAGTTGTGCGACGGAGGTCTATCGAGGCGTTTCCTTTGATAGCCCACGGAGCGAATGAAACTGAATGAGACGCGTGCATCGCGCGGACTCTGACGTTCGAACTCGAGACCCTTGGCTCTAGATGAGACTCAGCGCACGACTTCTCGGAGCTGATAACGTTTAATTATGCGTCGACGAAGAACTGCTCGGAGTTGGCGGCCATAGCTGGGAGCTAGGACCCGTTCCCATTTCGAAAGCGTGCGTCGCCGAAAACACGGAAGTGAATCTCCCAGGCGATTCAGGCGGTAGTGTGTTCCGCAAGGCCACGCGAAACTTGGACAGCTGCCAACTCCATGTTAATTCTTCTTGCTAGAATCCTCAGTCAATGTTTATAACGGCCCCCGGGCGATCTAGTGCGTCGATGTGTTGAGGACTCTGATTTGATACTCGATGCTGCGCTCCAGATCCCCTCGGCGGGAGGAGGGAGCGGTCTTCTTGCCAATCTCATCAGTCTCATGATCTTCGGGATGATCTTCGCCTCTTTCTTCTTCGGCCAGCAGATACAGAGTAGGATCGCAATCCTACAACTTGACGGCGCAGTGAGGAAGCTCGAGTTTATCAGGAATGAGGCGAAAGATCTTGCGCTTCGAACGATCAAGGACATCGGAAAGCCAGAGCAAGATCCCACTCCAGCCGTCTCAGGCCTTCTTGAGCAGTTCTTCATCATCCCCGTAGATCTTGATCCAGCTGGAATTGTTGGCAAGCTTGATCATCTGTTGGACGTCCGTGACGTGAAGTTCAAGGACGATGTCAAGAAACTCGCTCCCGCGGCGACCGATGCGCAGGTTAACAATCTTGAGAACTTGGTCGAAGCGTCATGGGCGCTCAACCTGCTCTTCAAGGTTGTAAGGCACTTCTTTCTTCTCGGCAAGAAGACCTCGAGTTTCTACGTGATACTGCAACTCCAGATGCTTCTGCCTCTGATCATGCAGGAAGCCGAGGCATACTCTGGCGCAGCGAAAGCGTTTGCCAAAGGGCAGCCGGTAGGGGACGGAGCGGGAGCGCTTGTCGCATCGAAACTCATTAGAGATCACGTGAAGAGGGAAGTCGAGAAAGACATCATGGTCGCCGAGACGACGATCGAAGGACGCAGAGTCATAGCCCTCAAGGCCAAAGGACCAGGAGGCAACGTCGGAAAACCTGGAGATGCGATTCGCACTCTGATCGAGGAGAATGGCGGAAAGATCGCAATGGTCGTGATGGTTGATGCTGCACTGAAGTTTGAAGGAGAGAAGACCGGGGAGATAAGCGAGGGCATCGGAGCCGCAATTGGCGGAGTCGGAACGGAACGGTTCAAGATAGAAGAGGAAGCGACGAAGCACAAGATTCCTGTCTACGCGATCATAATCAAGGAGAGCATTCAGGAAGCGATCACGCCGATGAAGAAGGACATTGCCGAGGCTGCAGACGGCGTAATTCAAAGAATCAAGAGCCTCATTCAGGAGAGAACGAAGGAAGGCGAACTCGTTATCGTTGCAGGGATTGGCAACACGGTAGGCATCGCGCAATAGGCGAGAGAATTGGAAGCCAAACCTAGCAACATGTACAGCTACCTGATGGTGATCTTCAGCGTCGTCATCCTCGCCTGGGCGGTCTGGGCGATGTACTCCGCCTTCAACTTCCAGCAAGAGGGGAACATGGAGAGCTTCTATTTCTACGCGATCGCCAGCTCGGTGGCCATTGTGTTGGCGGTCTCTTCCATCATGCAGATGCGAAGGAGGATCGTGATGCTGCAGAGACTGGCGACCAAGGTCCTATCGGTTGTCCTCTGCGGTAGCTGCGGCTTCAAGGTAGTACGCGCCTTCGCCGACGGCGACTTCGTCTACAAAGAGGTCGGAAAGTGTCAGCAGTGCAGCGGAATGATGAGAGTCGAGTCCATATACGCAGAGGAACCGGCCAAGAAGAGCCGTCTCTAGATTGTCAAGACTTCGCAGCCGTTCTCCTTGACGATCACCGTGTGTTCAGCTTGTGTGACGACCTTTCCGCTTGCTTCAACTAGGACGGCATATCCGGAGATGCACTTTGCCTCTAGAACCTCGGAGAAGCCCTTTTCAACAACACTCTTCCCCAGTGAAGCGTATAGCCATCTCGACGCGAAAGGCAGGGTCTTGTATGTTTTCCGAACGTGCTCCACTATCTTCTTGGCGGCTTCCAGCCGGACTCCTCTATCCCTGACTGCTCGGTAGATGAATGCTCGGTCGGAGTCCTCAACTCTGCCGGCGGCTTCCTTCACGGTGACGAAAGGTTCGATCGCGTAGACTTCACCGACTTCGAACCGCCCACGCGCAGGTCCGGCGACGTTTGGAACAGATTTCCCTGCATGAATAGTATACCGTTCCACTTTGTGTCCTGTGAGGTTTCGAATCGGCCTGCAACCGTATTGCGCGATTGTCTTCTGGATGTGCTCTCCTACGTCAGAGAACCTGACGCCGTGAGCTATCCTTTCAAGCCCTGAACGAAGGGCGTCTTCGGCAACGTCTATCATCGAACGGTATACGGGATTGAGCGAGACTGTGACAGCCGAATCATTGACGTAGCCGTCGATGTGTACGCCGAAATCAACTTTCACCACGGACTCCCTTGGGATAATGCTTGCATCATCCCAAGGCGATGTATAATGGGCGGCCACCTCGTTGATGCCCACATTGCAGGGAAAGGCAGGGTGTCCTCCCAGAGCGACGATCTCCGCTTCCACCCGCTCGCAAAGCTCCCGAACGAGCCCGCCCTCGTGCACCAGTGTTGGGACAGTCTTCCGAAGCTGTGAGATGATCTGTCCCCCTCTCCTGTAAGCCTGGAGTTCATCTTCAGAGATCAATCGCGGGAGCCCTCGTGGAGTGAGTCACAGACAGTTATCGCTTGCATTATATTTGGGTTTGAGAGACTTAGCAACACCTCCGAAAGAATTCACGAGCGAAAACCAACCCTGGAGAGGCTGTGGCTGTCAAACACGAACGAGGAAATGGTGGTAACCCCGTGGGAAGTATCGGGAAGAATTGACTACGATAAGCTCACTCGAGAGTTCGGCACCGAGCTCTTGACCACTGAACTCCTACAACGCCTTCAGAAACACACGGGAACGTTGCACACGCAACTCCGTAGGAAGATCTTCTTCTCCCATAGAGATCTCAACTGGATCTTGGACGAGTACGAGAAAGGGCGAAAGTTCGCCCTCTACACCGGCAGAGGCCCATCGGGACCTGTACACATTGGACACATTGTCCCGTGGATATTCACGAAGCATCTTCAAGACGTCTTCAAAGCGAACCTCTTCTTTCAGATGACGGACGATGAGAAGTTCTTGGTTCATCAACACACGAGCCTTGACGACCCATATCACTGGGCATACGAGAATACACTGGATATCATAGCAGTCGGCTTCGATCCGAAGAAGACCGTCATCATATCAGATGTCAAGAACATGCAGTACCTCTACGAGCTGGCGATCAAAGTTGCGAAACACATGACCTTCTCGACCGTCAAGGCGGTCTTCGGTTTTCAGGACAGTTCCAACATCGGCATCATCTTCTTCCCTGCGATCCAGTCAGTGCCCGCGTTTCTCCCCTCAGCTATCAGTGGCAGGAGTGTGCCATGTCTGATACCTGCGGCGATCGATCAGGATCCGTACTGGAGGATCACGCGAGACGTGGCGCCTAAACTCGGCTACCCGAAGCCTGCCCAGATACACTCGAAGTTCCTGCCCGGCCTCGGAAAGGGAGGGAAGATGTCGGCTTCGATGCCTGAGACCGCCATATTCACCACAGACACGCCGGAGCTCGCCGAGCGCAAGATAATGGACGCTTTCACAGGAGGGCGAGCCACGGTGGAAGAGCAGAGGAAGCTAGGGGCGAATCCTGACATCTGTAGCGTCTACCACTATGAGTATTTCCTTTTCATGGACGACGACACGGAAATCGAACAACTCCGGAGAGACTGTCTGTCGGGTCGAATACTATGCGGAGAATGCAAGGGGATACTCGCGGAGCGTGTGAAGCCTTTTCTCCGAGAACATCAGGCAAGACGAGAGAAAGCGAAGGATCACATGGAAGACTTCTTGGCAGAGTCGAAAGGGCTCAACTTGCCAGGATGAGTCTACGCAGAGCTAATATATCGTCTCCCGGCTACGTACTGCGAAAAGTGCGCGGAGATTCGCGATGAGATGCGGGAGCGACTATGAAGGTGGCTGCGTTTTCACGCTCCCGGCCAGCGCTTGAACCGGCGTATCTTCGCTGGTCAAGCCTGAAATCATCATGCCCGTGGAACACGGGCAGATCTGAAAGACCGAACTCGAAGAAACTTCAACGGAGGACCAGTAGCGGTGATAGAACTCAGAGAGCATGAGGCAAGAACCCTTCAGGCGTTGGCGGAGCTGGGAGGAACGGCAAGATCGACCGAGATTGCGAGCAAGACCGGTCTCGATGAAGCTGCAGTGATGCGCGCGGTTCTCACACTCACTGAGAAGGGATACACGTCAGTAAGAGACGAGGCAACCTCGCTCGCCTTTCTTACTTCCGAGGGGCAAGCCTATGCAGAGCAGGGGCTACCTGAGCGGAGGATCGTGAAAGTCGTCGTCGATCATGGGGGAAGAATGGACGCCTCCGAGGCGGCGCGTCTTGCAGATGTCCCAAGGGAAATGCTTCCGATCGTCTCCGGATGGCTGAAGAAGAAGCGCTGGGCCTCGCTGGAGACGACTGAGAAGACGACCGTGATAGTCGCTGAGAGGACTCCCACGGTATCGCAGGATGAAGAGTTGCTCCGAAGATTATCCATTACTTCGGGGACCAATGTGTCCAAGCTCAACCCTGCCGACGTAGCTCAACTTCGGGTCTTGAAACAGAGAAGACTTGTGAATGTGCAGGAGCGAGTGGAGAAGACCATCTCGATGACTGAAGAAGGGCTGAAGCTTGCTGAGCAGGGAATCACGGTCCAGCCTGAAGTCAGTAGCCTAACGCCTGAGATGTTGGCCACAGGAAGTTGGCGACAGGCCAAGCTAAGGAAGTACGATGTCCGAGCAGAGGTAGCGGCATCTTGGCCGGGAAAGAAGCAGCCTTACAGACGATTCTTGGACGAGCTCAAATGGAAACTGATTGCCCTCGGATTCAAAGAGATGACCGGCCCGATCGTTGAAACGATGTTCTTCAACTGTGATGCACTCTACATGCCCCAGGACCATCCGGCTCGCGAAGTCCACGGCATATACCTCGTAAGATCACCCGAGTACGGCGATGCCACTCCCTTTGCGCGCTACCTCAAGAACGTGGAGAAAACACATGAGGGCGGCTGGAAGACCGGGTCGACAGGCTGGAGATGTCCGTACTCGGAAACTGAGGCTTCTCGACTGATCCTGAGAAGCCACGGAACCGCGCAAAGTGCCAGAACCCTAGTCAGCGAAGAACTCCAGATCCCTGGAAAGTACTTCTCAATAGCGAGATGCTTTCGACCCGACAAAGTCGACAAGACGCACCTAACGGAGTTCAATCAGGCCGAGGGAATAGTCGTTGGTGAAGATCTCACACTCAGAGATCTGCTAGGAGTGCTGGAGAAGTTTGCGATAGAGATCGCCGGCGCGGACAAGGTCAAATTCAATCCCGACTATTTTCCATTCACTGAGCCGAGTGTTGAACTCGTCGCGTACAAAGAGGGAGCGGGGTGGTTCGAGTTCGGAGGCTCCGGCATTTTCCGTCCGGAACTGACGATCCCGCTCGGCATTAAGGTGCCCGTGATAGCTTGGGGATTGGGCGTCGAGCGTCTCTTCATGATGAAGGCCGGCGTCGATGACATGCGGACGCTATTCTCTCAAGATCTCGATTGGCTGAGAAAACAGGAGCTCGCATAGAATGGTCACCATAGCTGTGGAACAACAAGACCTTGAAGCACTCATCCGTACAAAGCTGCCCAGCGACCTCACAGCTCTTAACGAGATTCTAAGTCAAATCAAGTGCGAGGCAACTCGCACGTTCTCAGAAGAGAGCGGGGTTGAAGAGCTCAGCCTTGAGAACAAAGACACGAATAGACCTGACCTATGGTCCCCCGAGGGAATAGCGCGGGCTCTGCGCGGATTTCTCGGGCTTGAGACAGGGCTCAAAGACTACTCGATAGCGGCTTCGTCTGGAGTATCGATCAGCGTCGACCCGCGTCTGAAGAAGATTAGGCCGTTCATCGCTTGCTCGATTGTCAAGAATGTGCGGTTATCGGACGCCGCCATCCGCGGGCTCATGCATCTTCAGGACAAACTCGACGAGAGCTACGGTCGAGGACGAAAAAGGTCGTCGATAGGACTCTATGAGTTCGATCTGGTAGTGCCCCCATTGAGGTATGGTATTTCGAGGCCAGATGAGATCAGCTTCGTTCCCCTAGGAACGAATGAACGAATGACTCTGAGGGAGATTCTGGCGAAGCATCCAAAAGGAATCGAATATGGTCACATAGTCGAACCAAGCCCTCTATGGCCGATATTGCTCGACTCAAGAAAGAACGTGCTCTCCTTTCCTCCGATCATAAACTCGAACGACCTGGGCCGAATAACCTCGAAGACTCGTGATGTGCTCGTGGAGGTGACAGGCACGTCACTCGACACGGTACTGAACGCCCTGATGATGGTTACTATTGGCCTGGCGGACCGGGGCGGCCGGATCTATTCGAGCGTCATTCACTATCCGCACGGCAATACGAGAAAGAGCGTGACCCCTGCGCTAAAGACACGTCACGTGAATATCGGGCTGAACTACGTCAGCAGTGTGCTTGGAGTCGACCTGCATGCTGATCAGGCGATCAAGTTGCTTCGCAGAGCCAGATTCGACGCGGCGGAAACATCATCCAACTCACTCAACGTCACAGTGCCGTGTTTTCGATTGGACATCATGCATCCCGTCGACATCATAGAAGACATTGGCATAGCGTACGGTCTGAACAGGATCAAACCCAGATGGCCACCGCACGGAACGGTCGGCGGCATCACGAGAC